>JANXDC010000008.1 GCA_025059945.1 Bacteroidota bacterium | reverse complement strand
CTCTGGTACACGTTGACCTCCGTGGTTTCTAGCGGCCGGAACACCTTCTTGGTGATCTGCGCCAGGTCCACCACGTAGGCCGTGTTGCGCTGACCAATTTCATCCAACAGGGGGTGGTGCGCCACCAGCAGCGTGCCCCAGTTAGTAACCAGGCGTTGAAACCGGATGTCCCGGACTTCAACCTCCTGGTTTACCAGCGTATTGGAGAACGGCGGCAGCGCCATGAGATCGGCCATAACACCAGAGCCCGCAAACAGGAGCCGCTCCGGGGAACCGTTGTTGTCGGCGAAGATCTGCTCGGCCCAGCTGATTAGGTTGTTGTAGCTTAGCGAGCCGCTGTAGGTAATCGTCTTGCTCGCAAACTCCTCAATGCCGCCCATGTAATAGATCTTATCGCCGCCCTCTGCGCGTTCCGCACGCCGGCCCCGCAGCAGGGCAAGCTCCTGCGTGGAGCGGAAGTCGTCTAGCGCCCGCTCCAGGTTGCGCACCCAGGTATTGGTGTCATACGTGGCTAGATCCATGCGCACGCGGCTAATGCGCAGCGTAGCCATAAACTTCTGGTGGAAGTTGTACTGTATCGTGGGCAGCACGTAGCGGGAGTCCACAGAGCCCTTAATTTCGCCCACGCCAATGCCCAGGCGCACAATGGTGCTGTTGGCCGGCAGGTTCAAGCTAAAGCTAGACGTGCCATCCAGAGCACGCAGCGTAAGCTGGTTTCCGGACTTGGCTGCTACGTAAATTTGTAAGTTCAAGGCTAAACAAAAGACTTCTGGTAATCTCCACTGGAACTGGGAAGTTTTTCGTCTTTAAACATCTACCACGCTCTGAGTGTTCCCATCTTCTTATTATCAAAAACGCACGTTTTTGTTAAGACCTATCTATGTTATGACATACTAGTAATCAATACTTGCACCCACTTAGGGGGCGGGGGTTTCGCCATACGGTGCTCATGGCCTGTGTGCATGCACATTCTAATTCATCCAATAGTTAGCGAAAAACTACTGTGCTTGCATATCAAACTGCGTGCGCAAAATATTGTGCAGTTAACGCATGCGCAGTTCCTGTTCTTCTGCGGTAGGTTTAGGTGCAAAAAGCCTACTAGGAAGCAGTTGCGCAAGCGCACTCAGCACCACCGGCAATATACAAAACGCAAATGCTACATAATATTAGCATAGCATCACGGTAGAGACGCACACACATACTGCACACCTGAGTTGATATGGCCGAACGCGCCTTTACCGGGTGGAAGGTACGCTTACGGAACCCAATCCCATAACGCGCCTTGAAAGCTCGGGGGAGGCCCGAAAAAGTGCCCTATCACGCGCGATCGCCACGGTGCGGGGCGGTAGGCGCGTGGGCTCAACTGCGGCGCTTGTCAGCGAATTCATTGCCGATCTGGGCGTTTTGTATAATAGCGTGGCCCGGCTGCGCACCACGATCGAATTTAGCCTAAACAAGGTTATAAGCCATCTTATTCTTCAATTTTTTTTACAAAGATAAATATACAAAACGCTTTTGTGCAATGGGACCCGCTTCAGGCCCTATTTTGCGCAGCATCGCGTATTGGGGCCCTGTGCCCATAAAGGTCAAAAGCTCATCTAGGGCCAGGACCGCCTCCGCCGCCTTTTCGCTTAGGCCTTAAGCGGCCCAGCTTAGGCTGCTAAGTCCACGCTCATGGCGCAGGGTAGGGGGTTTCCTTTACGCGCCCAATCGAGTTTACACGGTCCGCCCCTACAAGGGAGCCGGGCTGCGTACGGTCCGATCTACTACATGGTGCTCCTAACAGGCAAGGACGAGCACTCTCTTGTAGTCCTGGAACAACGGAGTCAGGACCTAAACTTCTCGATCATGAGCCTGGCCGAAACGCAAGAGGCCAGGCGGCTTTTGCAGTGCGTAAGTCGCTAGGGTTTTACCGCATAGACCCGCAGGCCGTTCACCTGGCCCCCGTCGCGCCCGAAGAGGCGGTCCGGGCCAACAGGCTAGACGGCAACGGCTCAAACCTAGCCTTCTTCATTGTACTACCATGTACGCGAACCATCCGCGAAGATTTCGCCCGGATGCACAAGATCTACCGGGAAATCTGCCCCAACGTCGGGAGGTTCTATTGGCAAGAAGAGGCGGGCACAGGCAAAATGGCGTTGTACGCTTTTTTGCTCGATACAGGCCCTATACCAGCCGCTTGGCTTTCGATGACCAAGTGCGTGCAGCTTGCCTTGCTCAGCGCCGTTTCCCCCTGCAACGAGGCGAGCTTCCTTAAAGAGATCCCATATGTAGCTTCTGCGCAGCTGTCGTACATCCCTCTGTTGCGCTCTGAGCCCATTTGGGCCGCCGTGGATATTACGGCCCGGAAAGCGGACGCGCGTAGATCCAGAACGAGGTGGGCGCAGGGGCCCGGGCCGGGACGAGACGGGAATCTAGTAGCGCAGCAGAGCCGCTATGCGTTCGGCCGGCAGCGCTCCATCCGCCACAAACCGGATCTGCGCACCCCCTTCTATGGCGCGCTCTATGAGCTCGTCCACCAAATCTTCAACCTGGCTAGGTCCGGGCCCTTCAGCCGGCTCGACATCGTAGCCATCCTCTGTGATGCGGCCGGGCTGACGGAAGCCCTCCTCCACGAGCAGAACGCGCACGCGCCCCTCAAGCACAGCCCGCCATACGGCCTTTAAACCCGCGGCGCGACGCCCAGGCGGCGCCTCGCGCCATTCCTGTACGAGCCTTCGCTGCTCCTCTTCCATCTGCTGCAGCACAGCCCGCCAGCTTTTTTGGGCTAGCTCGTGCTCGGATTCGTGATCCGGACTGCCGCTCAAGGTGGCCACGATCCAAGACGAATGGGCGCTCACTTCGCGAAACAGTGCAATCCAGCGATCTACCCCGAACACCACAAGCGGCTGCGCCTCTGTGGCCGCAGCCCGCCCGAGAGCCTGATCGACGCGCCGGAAAAAGTGCCGATACTGTTCCTGCCAATACTCCCCGTCGTCCACCGGAATAGGCCCCGGTTGCCCGATGGCCTTGGCGGGGAACTCAAAGCGAAACGGAAAGCCGTGCTCCCGCACCTCCTGAAGTTGCCCCTGAAAGCCGCGCCACAGGCGCGTCTGCTGTTCGCTTAAGGCGAGCACCAGATAGCTCACAGAGCGGCTGAGCGCGCGCACAAGATCCTTCGTGGCGAAGGTCGCATCCAGTAGGACGCGCTCCGAGACCGGAAACGGCAACCAAAAGGCTCCGCTATAGTCGGCGTTCACAAAGAGCGCTAACCCATCTTGCGGATGCCGCCAGTCGATGGCCTCCGCAAGCTCCTGCAGGCGCCGTAAATAGGGTTCGGCCTGTCGCTTGTCCAGCAGCTGTAGCAGGCGCTGTTCGGCCTGCCGCAGCAGATCCCGTAACCTGGTGGGGTTCTGCTGGTTTTCTGGAAACGCCCTGGCTGTAGGCATGAGAATCGAGATAGCCGGATGGGCGCGCACCCGTTGCAAAGCGCGCAGCTCTGCTGGCGTCAAAACACGCATCATAGACGTTCTCCCTTGTGCAGGCCGCATTCCCCGCTTTTTCATATCGCGCCGGGACCGGAAAGTTCCTCTCTCGGCCGCATAATGCGAAACCCGACCAAGGGCCTACTGGTTTAAGCCCTCGAACACAGAACGGCCATCATGCAATTCAGCCTGACCGAGAAAGCCCGGGCAAAGCTTCAAACGCTACGCCTTGCGCATCCGCATCGCCCCCCCGTGCTGCGCATATCGGCCGCCTGCTCCGCTTGCGGGGGCCTCGCCTTTGGGCTGGAATGGGACGCGGAGCCGCCGTCGGAATCCGATCTGCTACAGCTAGACGGCTGGCACATCGCCATAGATCCCATCGCACGGCCCTATCTAGAGGAGCTCACCCTCGATTACGAGGAAACACCCTATGGGGGTGCGTTTTTGCTGCTTAGCCCCTATGGCGCCTCCACCTGCTTTCTGGATGAACCCTAAAATCAAGGAGGTCCTTCATGGCGGTGCAAGTCGGACAACCGGCGCCGGACTTTACGCTCTACAACACAGAGCGTCAGCCGGTAACGCTGAGTCAGCTTCGGGGCAAACCCGTGGTGCTGCTTTTCTTTCCGGGAGCCTGGACCAGCGTCTGTACTCAGGAGATGTGCATGGTACGGGACTCCTGGCACGAATACGAGGCGCTCGCCGCTCATGTGCTGGGCATCAGCGTCGATAGCCCCTTCGCCCTGGCCCGCTTTAAGGCCGACCACAACCTGCCGTTTGAGCTCTTAAGCGACTTCAACAAAGAGGTAAGCCGCCTGTACGGCACATATCGGGAGGACTTTATCCTCGGCATGAAGGGCGTCTCCAACCGGGCCGCCTTCGTGGTGGACCCCAACGGCATCGTGCGCTACGCGGAGGTGCTGGATAACCCCGGGAACCTGCCCGATTTCGCCTCCCTCAAGCAAGCCGTAAGCACTGCAGCGGGCTAATTGGCCTTCTTAAGATGCAAAGAAACCGGCGCCCCCCGAAGGGCGCCGGTTTCCTTTTTGGATGAGAGCCGTCGCAAATCGCGTATCTTTACGATCGTGGCGCTTCTTCTGCGGGATATCGCCCTGCTGCTGGCCGTAGCGCTAGCCGTAGTCGTGCTGTTTGCCCGACTCCGGCTGCCCTCCCTTGTCGGGTTTCTGGCTGCCGGGCTTCTTATCGGGCCCAACGCGTTGGGCCTTATCCGGGACCCGGAACAGGTGCGCCTGCTGGCTGAGATCGGCCTTATCCTGCTTCTTTTCGCGGTCGGGCTGGAGTTTTCGTTTGCCCAGCTACGCCGGATGGCGCGCGAAGTGTTTTGGGGCGGAGGCCTGCAGGTGCTCCTGACCACCTTGGGCACCGCGGCTGGGGCCTGGGGTCTAGGGCTGCCCCTTGCGCAGGCGCTCTTTTGGGGGATTTTGCTGGCCATGAGCAGCACGGCGATCGTTTTTCGCCTGCTCTCCGATGAAGGCCTTCTGGGGACCCCATACGGCCGGCTGAGCGTGGGCATTCTGCTCTTTCAGGACCTGCTCCTTGTGCCGATTATGGTGCTTATCCCGCTTCTGGGCGTAGGGGTGGAGACGATGAGCGCTCCGTCGGCGACAGAGGTAGGGCTGACGATCCTCAAGGCGCTAGCGCTGCTGGGCCTGATTCTTTTTGGAGCGCGCGTTCTTATTCCGCGGCTACTTCAGCTGCTGGCGCGCACAGGAAGCCGAGAGCTGTTTTTGCTGGGGCTGGTTGCGCTCTGCATCGGAGCGGCCTGGCTTACGGCCGCTGCGGGGCTGTCGCTGGCCCTGGGGGCCTTCGTGGCCGGCGTGGTGATCTCCGAATCCGAGTACAGCTATCAGGCCATCGCCGAGGTGCTGCCCCTTCGCGATAGCTTGAGCGCGTTTTTCTTTATTTCCATCGGCATGCTCCTAGACCCCCAGACCGTGTGGCTGTTTCCGGCCCAGGTCTTGGGGTTGAGCGTCGGGATCGTCGCGCTCAAGACCCTGATGGTGACGCTGGCGGCTCGTCTTATGGGGTACACCTGGCGCGTGGGCGCACTGGCCGGCGTGAGCCTGGCCCAGATCGGGGAGTTCTCCTTCGTGATCGCGGCCGTAGGCAGAGATTTTGGGCTGATCGAGCCCGCCTCAGAGCAGCGCTTCCTGGCCGCTGCGGTCTTAAGCCTGCTGGCTACGCCCGCGCTGGTGCTTTACGGGCCCCGCTGGATGTGGACCGGCATGCGGCGCGCCTCGGATGCCGCGCAGCGCCAACCGGAGGCTCCGGCCTTCGCCGAGCTACAGGGACATGTGATCGTGGCCGGATTCGGGGCAAGCGGGCAGATGCTGGGGCGCGTCTTCCAGGAGGCTCAAGTACCCTTTTGCGTGATCGATTTTACGCGCCCGGCCGAACGCGAGGCGGAGCTTGCGGGGATCCCGTTTCTATTCGGCGACGCCACGCGCCCGGAAGTGCTGGAGGCGGCCGGCTTGGCTCGGGCCCGACTCCTTATCCTGACCATCGGGGATCCCATAGCTACGCGCGTAGCGGTGCGCCTGGCGCGCACGTTGCGGCCGGATGTGGCGATTCTTGTGCGCACGCGCTTTGTGTCCGAAATCGAAGAGCTCTACCGCCTCGGGGCCACGCAGGTCGTGGCCGAGGAGCTAGAGGCCACGCTCACGCTCTTTACGCGCGCCCTAGAGTACTACCACATCCCACGCCATCTTATCGCCGCACAGGCGGCCGTAGCGCGCAGCTCAGGCTATGAACTCCTGCGCCTAGGCAGGCTGAGCGCCCGCACGCTTATGCGGCTTCCCGAGCTGCTGGCGGCTGGCACCGTGGAGACGGTCCGCTTGCCCCCGAACAGCCCCGCCGTGGGCCGCTCCTTGCGACAACTGGAGCTGCGGCAAAAGACGGGGGCGAGCATCATCGGCGTGGTGCGGGGCCACATGCCCTACCCCAATCCAGATCCCGAATTCGTCCTGCACGCTGACGATCTCTTGATCGTCTTCGGCAACCATCGGGAGGTGGATCAGGCCCTGGCTTGGCTCGTGCCGTCGAGGGAGGAGCCGATCCCGGAGGCCAACCCAGGGCCCGTCAGCCCGTCGGGGCAACGCCTTCGTTGAGGTCGCGCTGGCCCAGGTGGCGCTTCCCCCGGGCTTCGGTGCGCAGCTGCTGCATGAGGCCCTGCATTTCCTCCGCGATAGCCTGAGCTTCGCACCTGAGCTCTCCGATCAGCGCGCGATCCCGACCCCGCGCTTCGTTGGGCAGCTCAAGGCGCGTCTGGCGAAGGCGCACTAGCTGCTCCTGCATGCCCTCTATAAGACGGGACAACCGATAGATGAGCTGTCGCCGCAGCCTATCTCCCGTTGTGGGCGTAAGCAACAGCACGGCCACCGCCGCCGCCAAACCGCCTGCAAAGGCTCCGAACAGAAAACCGCGAGAAAACTCCTTGTGCGCCATAGGAAGCCCTTTCCGCTTCCGTCACCGGTAAATGGAGAAGAACAAAAATCGTACGCGCCGACGCAGCTCCGGCTTGCCCGCATTCACCCAAGCCGTGTACCAATAAGAGGCCACCTCGTGTATGGCCGCCTGCATTTGGCGCTCCACCATGCCCCGCAAGGCCTCATGCCAGAGCGCATAATAGCGATCGCTATACAGGCGTCTCGGGTGGGCATTGGGATTCGGCTGCTCCTGGAACAGCGCTTGAGGCGGCAGTTGTTCCCGAACCCATCGCTCCGTGGCCAGCAAAGTGTCCACCAGTCGATGCGAGCGCAGGATGATCGTCCAGGTATGCGCCGAGACGTCCTCTATGTATCGGGCCTTGAGCCCCTGGCGAAGTCGATAGCCGGATCCGAAACGCTCCGGCAGTTCGCTCTCCCAGCGGGCGTGGATGCCCTCTTGCCCGCTCAGCTGCCCATCGTAGTTGAGCGTGGTGTGCAGCGGCACGTGTACGTCGGATATGTAATGCCCCAGATCGGCCGAAAACTGCAGGATTTGGGCCGTGTCGCGACGCCGCATGGCCTCCGTAAGCCGTTCGGTAAGAGCGATGATCGTCCAGGGGGCCAGGCCGTAACGCGATAGGGTATCGGCCGTGTAACGCAAGGCGGCCTCCTCGTAGCGGCGCGGCAGCTCCGGAAACGGATACTGTCCGTAGCGCTCCAGATCGATAAAGTGCCGCGGGGCCTCCTCCGGGTCCTGGCGACGCCGCAAATCCGGATCCAGAGCGTGCTCGATAAGCCAAGCGCGGTGCTTGGCGTAGAAGGCCCGCAGCGGCTGCGGAAGCCGATCCACGGCGTGCCCGTGAATCTGCCGATGCGCCCACTGCCCCCAACTCAACACCCCGGCCGGAACGCCTATCAAGCCCACTATAAGGACTAGAACGCAAACGCGTTTCATGGTACCGGCAGCCTTTCTAGGATTTCTCGCAAGATATGGTCCGCTGTAATCTCCTCGGCCTCGGCCTCGTAGGAGAGCACGATGCGGTGACGCAGCACGTCCAAGGCGAGCGTGCGCACGTCGTCGGGCATCACGTAGGCGCGTCGGTGCAAAAAGGCTCGCGCTCGGGCGGCCAGGCTCAGATAGATCGTGCCCCGCGGAGAGGCCCCGTAGCGGATGTAGGGAGCCAAGCCCTTCAACCCGTAGCGCTCCGGCCGGCGCGTGGCCTGCACCAGGTCCACGATGTAGCGCTCCAAACGCTCATCTAAGTAGACCTCGTTTACCAGAGTGCGGGCCGCCAAAATGGCCTCCGGCCGCACTACGGCTCGGACTTGCGGCTTAAGTCCGGTCCGGGCCATGCGACGCATGATCTCCAGCTCCTCCTCCGCCGTGGGGTAGTCGACGTGCACCTTGAACATGAAGCGATCCAGCTGCGCCTCGGGCAGGGGGTATGTGCCCTCTTGCTCGATCGGATTCTGCGTGGCCAGCACCCAGAACGGCTCCGGCAGCGGATAGGTTTCCTCTCCGATTGTGACCTGCCGCTCCTGCATGGCCTCCAGCAGCGCGCTCTGCACCTTGGCGGGGGCCCGGTTGACCTCATCGGCCAACAGGAGGTTGGCGAAGATCGGCCCCTTGCGCACGTAGAACCGGCCCTGCCGCTGATCGTAGATCAAAGTACCCACCAGGTCAGCCGGTAGCAGATCGGGCGTAAACTGAACCCGCTGAAAACGGGCCTGTATGGCCTGAGCCAGGGCGTTTACGATGAGCGTCTTGGCCAGACCCGGTACGCCCTCCAGCAGCACATGCCCGTCGGCCAGCAGCGCCACCAAAAGCCGCTCCAGAAGCGTGCGCTGGCCCACGACGATGCGCCCCAGCTCCTCTTGCAGCGCCATCACAAAGGCGCTTCCCTCGGCGATGCGCTCCTCAAGCACCTGGAGAGATCGCACGACTTTGTCCCTCGTCTGAGAGGCCGCCTGATTTTACGGCGACCCCCTTAGGCGGCGCAAGCGAAGCCTCAACACTTTAGACCTCGGCTCGATGTTTGCTTCGTGTCTCCTGTACCCCCCTGCGGGCTTTTTCCTTTAAAACATCCCGGCGTGATGGGCCGCGCGCCGGGTTTTTTTTAATTTCGCCTAAGCTGAGGCTCGCACATCCATGAGCGAAGGGGCTGGCCTGTACATACACGTGCCGTTTTGTCGGCGCCGTTGCCCGTACTGCGACTTCTACCTGGTCACGACCCTGAGCTACCGCGACGCCTTTGTGGAGGCCGTAAGGCGCGAGCTCATCCTGTGGGCGCCTCAGTGGCAACAGGTGCGCTTTGATACGCTCTATTTCGGCGGGGGCACCCCCTCTCAGCTCTCCGTTGAGCAGCTGGAGCGCATCATGGAGGCGGTGCATCGGCATTTGCACCTGGAGCCCCTCGAGGTGACGCTAGAGGCCAACCCCGAGGACCTGAGCCCGGAGTACCTACGCGCCCTTCGGCGTCTGGGCTTTACCCGCCTTAGCCTGGGGGTGCAGGCTTTTCAGGAGTCGCGTCTGCGCTTTCTGGGCCGCCAACACGGACAAGAGGACGTTCGGCGCGCCTTGGACTGGATCGAGAAGCTGGGCTTTAGCTCCTACAACCTTGATCTCATCTTCGGGCTTCCGGGCGAAGAGGCGCCCATGTGGGACGCAGAGCTCAAGACCTTGCTTGCGCTGCGCCCGCCGCATGTGTCTTGCTACAGTCTCACCGTCGAGCCCCGGACGGTCCTTTCGCGGGCTATCGCCCGAGGGCTCGTGCCGAGTCCCGACGAAACCCGGCAGGCGGAGCTGTTTTTGCAGACGCACGCGCGACTGAGCGAGGCCGGATACCTGCATTATGAGGTCTCCAACTACGCCCTTTGCGGCCATGAGGCCCGGCATAACAGCAAATACTGGCGGCATCGGCCCTATCTGGGGCTGGGTCCATCTGCGCACTCCTTCCGCTGGCTGGGGCCCGATCGAGCGGAGCGATGGGCCAACGTTCGAAGCCTGAGGCGCTATCTGACCCTGCTTGATGCCCACCAGCTGCCCATAGAGGAGCGCGAAACCCTGGGCCCGGAGGCGCTTCTTACGGAGGCGCTTCTGCTGGGCCTGCGTTTGCGTGAGGGGGTCTCCCTGGCGGAGCTGGCGGCGCGCTACGGATGGAAGCCCCATGCCGGTCATCGAAGGCTGATCCGCGCCTGGATCAGGCGGGGATGGGCGGACTTCCGGGATGAGCGTCTACGCCTTACCCCCACGGGATGGCTCCTGACGGACAGCCTGGTCCTGGAACTGATGCCCTCCGCTAGCCATCCCCAAGCCATAAAGCATTAGGCTCTGCCTTTACAGAAGCCGACCGTGTGCGTCTAGATAACTCAACAAAACCCGATTGCTTCCGAACAAATCTCGTCGCTTTTTATCGGCAGCTCCACCCAAGAAGGTATCTCCAAATGGCCAACGCGACGCTTCGAACTGCGATAAGGCCCGAGGAAGTGCACCGGATCCTAGCCCGCCATATCCTGGTCGACGGGTTCGACTTAGTGCTCGATCTGGAGGGGAGTCATACCCCTTACTTGCGGGATAAACGCTCCGGGCGGGATTATTTGGATTTTTTTACCTTCTTCGCCTCCTCCCCCCTGGGCCTCAACCATCCGAAGGTGGTCGGAGACATTGAGTTTCTGGAACGGCTGCTCCGGGCGGCGTTGGCCAATCCTTCGAACTCGGACATCTACACCGAGGAATACGCCCTGTTTGTGGACACCTTTTCCCGGATCGCCATTCCGGACTTTCTGCCCTATGCCTTTTTCATCAGCGGGGGCACCTTGGCCGTGGAGAACGCCCTTAAGGTGGCCTTCGACTGGAAGGTGCGCAAGAACTTCGCCAAGGGCTACCGTTACGAGAAGGGGCATCAGGTGCTGCATTTTGAGCAGGCCTTTCACGGCCGATCGGGCTATTGCCTCTCTTTAACGAATACGGACTGGCGCAAAACGGCCCTCTTTCCCAAGTTCGACTGGCCCCGCGTGATCAACCCCAAGATCACCTTCCCGCTGACCCCAGAGCGACTTGAGGAGCTAGAAAAGCGTGAGCGCCTGGCGATCCGACAGGCCAAGCAGCATTTCTACGAGCGCAAGGACGATATAGCGGCCATTATCATCGAGCCCATTCAGGGTGAGGGCGGAGATAACCACTTCCGGCGGGAGTTTTTCGAACAGCTCCGGCAGCTAGCCGATGAGAACGACGCGCTGCTTATTTTTGATGAGGTCCAGACGGGCGTGGGCCTAACGGGAAAGTTCTGGGCCTATGAGCACTTCGTAAAGCCGGATATCTTGGTCTTCGGCAAGAAAATGCAGGTCTGCGGCATCCTGGTCTCGCGTCGCATCGATGAGATCGAAGAGCATGTCTTTCGGGTCTCAAGCCGCATCAACTCGACCTGGGGTGGCAACTTGGCCGATATGGTGCGGGCGACCAAGTTCCTTGAGATCATCGAAGAGGATAAGCTTGTGGAGAACGCCGCGGCGGTGGGAGCGTATCTGTTGGAGCGGCTCCATGAGCTGCAGATGGAGTTTCCGCATCTGGTCTCCAACGCGCGCGGTCGGGGCCTGATGTGCGCTATAGACCTGCCCAATGCGGAGCTGCGGCAGCGCTTTCTGGAGGAGCTAAAGGCCGAGGGCCTGCTTATGCTGCCCTGCGGGGAGCGCTCCGTGCGCTTTCGCCCTCCGCTTTGCATCGGGCGGGAACAAGTCGACATGGGCATCGGTATCATACGCGCGGCGATGTCAAGGCTATAGCCATTGGCACGTCGCCCTTCACTTCACATCCCTCCCTACAGAGCGTCCGCCGTCCCTCCCCGGCGGGCGCTTTGTTTTTGGGAGTTTCGGGCAAAGCCCACATGGATCCTACATTACGGAGACGCCACCGGATCAAGGGAGCTCACCATGAACGTGCGCAAATCCGACCCTTCCGTCCCGAAGGCCGTAAAGACGTTAGAGGAACTGCTGGCGCTTACGCATCGGCGGGCGCCGGTACCGTTTACGCATCGCGACGCCGAGCGCGCCCTAGCGGCGCTACTCAGCACGGAAGATCTCTGGGAGGCTATCCGCTGGAGTCGAGCGCCCATGCGGGCTATATGCGCGTTCTGGGAGGCGCTGCAAGAGAGGGGCTTGCTGAGGACTACCCCGCACGGATTGCGGTTGACCCCGGAAGGCGTGGCTTGGGCGCGCGAACTGGGTGCCGGTCCGCCTCCGCGCTTTTACTGCCCCGCCTGTGAGGGTCGGGGTGTGGATGCGACGCTTTTATCCGAGGAGCTGCGCGCGCGCTTTTCCCGCGTAGCTCTCCGGAGGCCTGAGGCCGTGCAGGCTTACGATCAGGGCTTCGTTACGGAGCAAACCACCTGGGCCCGCGTTCTGCTGGCCTGGATGCGGGGCGATTTGGCGGGCAAAAGTCTTTTCGTGCTGGGCGACGATGATCTGGTGAGCCTGGCCGCGGCGCTTACGGGTGCCCCCCGTCGCGTACTGGCCGTGGACATAGACGAACGCCTGGTGCGCTTTCTGCGCGAAACAGCCCGCGCCGAAGGCCTAAGCTGTCTGGAGGCGGTGCAGTATGACCTGCGCCAACCTCTTCCGGAGTCTTGGATAGGCCAATTCGACACCTTCTTTACGGATCCCACCGAGAGCCTTCAGGGGCTGACGCTCACCCTGAAACGCGCTCTATTAGCTTTGCGCGGAACTGGATCCGCGGGCTATTTTGGGTTAACACACGCCGAATCAAGCCTGTCCAAGTGGGCTCAGGTGCAGCGCTTCTTGCTTGAACACGGAGCTGTGCTTACGGAGCTGCGCGAAGACTTCAACGCCTACGCTCATTGGGGCTACATGGAAACGATGCGCTCCTGGGCATGGCTGCCCGTTCGGGTGCACCCAAAAGGCAGCTGGTATCAGTCCGCCTGGTACCGGATCGAACTGCTAGACCCTCCGGAGCTCAGCAACGAGCCCGTCTTTGGGGATATCTTTCAAGACGAAGAGGCCGCCACCACATAACGCCATGCCGTGATGCCCACAGGACCCACCGGACAACTCGTAGAGGCGCTAGGGCGTCTCTTGGCCAACCAGGCGAATGGGGCGCTCCTGGAGAAGGCGCTCTGGAGTCTGCTTTTGATCGCGCTGCTTGCGGGCTGCTACCAACTGGCGCGCTGGGCTTGGTTGCGGCGCATCCAAGATATGACGGCTCGCCATCGCGCGCGCAAACGGCTTCGGGTGGGCCTGAGCGTCGTGGGCATTACGCTGGGGCTGCTTATTTGGGCGCCTTTTAGCGGATGGCTGCTTACGTGGCTCACGATCGTGGCCGCGGCGCTTACGATCGTGCTCAAGGAGGTCATCTTGAACCTAGCAGGCGGGGTCTACATCGCCCTCAGCAGGCCCTTTGAGCTCGGAGATCGGATCGAGATCGCGGGCATCCGAGGGGACGTGGTGGACATCCGACCTACTCGCTTTACGGTGCTTGAGCTCGGCAACTGGGTCGAAGGCGAGCAAAGCACCGGACGTTTGGTGCACATCCCCAATGGGCAGCTCTTTACGCATCCTGTGCACAACGCCACCGAAGGCCTGGAGTATCTTTGGCATGAGCTGACGATCATCTGTCCCTTTGAGAGCGACTGGCAGCAGGCCAGACGGTTGCTGGAGGCGATCGCCTGCGAGGTGAGCGCGCCGGCGGTACGGGCGGCACGGACCGAGCTGGAGCGGCTTAGCGAACGCTATCCGATTCGCATGCAGAAACTTGAACCCTTCGTATACACGGAGATCACGCCGCAGGGCGTTAAGCTCACCCTGCGCTACTTAAGCCCCGTTCGGGCCCGGCGTGTTACGGCCGATGAGATCCAACGTCGACTTTTGCAAGCGCTGCCTGAGCATCCGGGTGTGCGGCTTTTGGGCATGGCGGAGCCGCAAGGCAGCATGCAGACGGCGCGCTAGTCGGGATAACGGACTGCGCGATAGCGCAGCACCTCGGCGGCGCGCTCCGGTTCCCCGGCCGCCTGGCAGATGCGGGCCAACTCTTCCAGGGCTTCGGGGGTCTCCTGTATGCTCAGGGCACGTTCTATGGCCTCTAAGGCCCGCCCGTAGCGCCCCTCTGTGCGAGCCAGCACGGCCTCTAAAAGCCAGGCATAGGGCTGATCCGGATGCTCGCGGATGGCCTCTATGGCCGCCTGGCGCGCCATGGCGAGGTCGTTTCGTTTCAGGGCCTCTTGGGTAAGTGCAACCCAGCCCGCTAGGGTTCGCTTCGGGGAAGTCAGGGGCACATAGTCCCGTTTGGGATCAAACGGATCGTTGGGCTCAGGGAAGAGCTCTCCGTAGGGGAGTTCAGCCGGAAGCCCCCATTTGTGTTTGAATTTTTCCCAGTTCTCCAACAGAAGCGCTCCGTAATCTATCGGCAGCTGCTGGAAGGTTTTGCTGCCATGATGGTGCACGAAGCAATCCAGGGCCATGACCGCTTTGAAGCCCGCTCGTCTAGCGCGCAGGCAGTAGTCGTCATCCTCGAAGTTGCCGATGCCGAAGCGCGTATCCAGACCGCCGATCCGCTCCACGAGCTCTGGCCGAATGAGCAAGCAGAAGCCCACCAGACGAGCCACCTCTACTGTGCGCCCTGCGTACCAGCGAGCGCGCTCAGCGGCGAACGCCTCAAGCCCTTCGAGGCTTTCCTCATCATAAGGCACGGCGTCCAGGCGCTGACGCCCCGAGATGCGGTTGGTCACAGGGCCCACGAGCCCCACCTGGGGGTCCGCTACGGCCGGCAGCAGAAGTCGCTCCAGCCAGCCCGGCGTGACCACTACGTCGTTGTTCAGCAGGACCAGGAAACGCCCCCGTGCAGCGGCCATACCGATGTTGTTGCCGGCTGCAAACCCCAGGTTTTCTTCTAATCGGATGTATCGCACCTCAGGATGGCGTTCCGCAAGAAGACGCATAAACTGCGGGGTGTCGTCTGTGGACCCATTATCTACGACAATCAGTTCATATGATATGGGATGAGTATACGATAATATGGCCTTAATACATTGCCGAGTGTAGCTAAGATTGTTATGGGCCAAAACAATAATAGAGGTCAATGGACCATCGGAAGAAACAAAGTCTCGCGACCATATATTTTCGAAATCGTACAATATTTTTTTTATCTTATCTTTTTCTATTTTCTGTATATCTTCAAGACTTCTTTTGTATATTATTTCTCTAGTACGAGCAAATTCTTCCGCACAAGTATTTGTTAAACCTGATATGTTACTTCTCCAATTTACAACGGCAGTTGGAACAGATATATGTTTAAAATTTTCCTTTTCAGATAATCTAATCCACAAATCCCAGTCTTCTAATACATGAAAATCTTCATTAAAAAGACCATGCTGAACAAGAAACTCTCTATCTACGGCAAAGCAGTTCACGGGGGCTATATTGCCAATGATCAATCTATCTCTATCAAAATCAAATCTATATGGAATTTTAATATCGACGATCTGCTCTTTCCCGTTAAATATATTCCATACATATCTAAAAGAATCTGAATAAACAACTTTAAATCCCTTTTCTAATTCTCTTAAAAGCGTAGATAAATGATTAGGAAGAAATATATCATCATCATCTAAAAAGGTAATATACTTACCCGAAGAATACATAATTCCCAAATTTCTAGCAGCAGCTAATCCATTTCTTCTTTTCGTTTCAATATATTTAAATCTTTCATCACGTAATTCTTCAATCAAGTCCTTCACACTATTACCACCATCATTAATAATAATGACCTCAAAATTAGAAATAGTTTGCCATTGAATACTATGTAAGGCTTCACGTAAAAGATCAGGTCTATTATAAGTGGGGACAATAACACTAAACAAAGGATATTTTGGTGCATTAACTGAAGATGTGAGAACGTCATTTTCCACACTTTTTAAAAATCTGGGCTCATATAGATAAAAATTATGTTTAAAAATAAAAGATAAATTTGAATAATAATTTGACATTTGACTATGAAATAAACTTTTTTGATGTCTTCTATAATAAAATAGAGGTTTAGCCAGATAGTAACCGTAATATCCCTTTCGTAATGCCTCTACCCAAAAGTTCCAATCTTCAAATCCACAAACTTTAAATCCTCCC
>JANXDC010000007.1:5000-19925 GCA_025059945.1 Bacteroidota bacterium | reverse complement strand
GGATGGGCTTACGGCCCGGTTGCTGGAGCGCACCCTATGGGCGTGTTTTCCGGACGATGGCTACACGAGCCTTCCGACCGAGCCCTTACGGGCTTGGCGCGAGCGCGTGCGGGCCCGCTGGCCTGAGGGTCGGCAGGAGCTTGAGCTGCGCCTGGAGCTTGTGCGCCAGCGCTTGCTTTCGGGTTCCGTTCGGGGCTATGGTCCGGTCTGGGCGGGCACGGCCGTCCGCTATCGGCTTGAGTCGCTGCGGCTAATGCCTTAGGGAAAGGGCCTCATGGCTAAAGCGCGGCTTCTGGTGGCGGTCGTGTGCTTCGGCGTGGGCGGCTTCCTGAGGTCCGTTCATGCCCAAGATCGCGAAGTTGCCTCTCAAGGGCCGATTTGGACTTTACCGGGCGCTCCCTGGCTATGGTTTGCGGCTCCGCAGGCGTCCTGGGGCCTGCGTCTTGGCGGCTGGTTCGGGTGGCGTGCGCAGGCTGGCGGGGGGCTGCGCGGCGTTTATCCGCGCTGGACGGAGGCTTTGTTCTGGAGCCGAGCTGAAGGCGGTTGGGTTCTGTTTGCGTTGCATCCGAACTTGCGCGGGGTTTGGGAGCGTCCGAGCGCGCGTCCGGAGAGCCGGCCTGCGCAGCGCTTTGAGTACGCCCACTGGGCCTGGGCTGCGTACGCGACGGGCGCCTCTTTCTGGCAGGCCGCCGTAGGGTTTCGGCTCGAGGCGCAGCGCATGCGGCAGCTTTACTACGAGCGCGATCCCGCTTCGCCCTTGATAGAGCGATCCCGCGAGCAGGCCTATCCGGCCCTCCGGCCGCTGCTGGGCCTTACGGCCAGCGCGGGCCTTGGGCTGCGCCTCGGAGGTCCGCTTTGGGGGTACCTGGAGAGCTGGGATCTTGCCGCGTTGTACTCCGACTCCCTCGCCCCCTCGGGCTGGCCTCAGGCCCTGCTGCGGGCCCGGCCCCGAGTGCTGGGCCGGTTTGTGTATCGCCTTCCCTCTTGGGAGGCGGAGCTGGCGGGCAGCACGCACGCCTACCTGGCCTTAGGTGCGCGTCATAGCTGGAGGGATCTGGTTCTGGAGGGGGCCGCGTTTGCCCCCGTGGCCGGATCGGCCCGGACGGGTGGGGGGATGCTCGGGCTCGCCTGGCAGGGCCCTTCGTCTCGCCTTGCGGTGCGTCTTTTTCTGCCCTGGGCGCGCGGGCGGCCTTCACGGACGAGCTTTTCGGCCGCTGAGCTAGAGGGCAACTGGACCTGGAATCGCTATAGCCCCGCCCGGCTTGAGGTGCGCTTGGGCCTCGACTGGCGACCCTCGGAGCCCCTGGCCGGGATCGCGGGCACGCAGTGGCGTTCGACGCAGCTATATATGGCGCAGCGGGAGCGCTATGCGTTGGAGCCCTGGGGGGAGGTTTGGGTGCAAAACCGCACCGAGCGCCCCATTGAGGTGCGCGTGCGCGTGCAGCTGCCGGGCGCGCTGCAGGAGCCCTTTTGGTCGGATTGGATCCGGCTTGGACCGCGCGAGCTCCGAGCCGTGCCCGTGCGCCTGGTGCTGGATCCGGCCGTGGAGCGCCTTGCGGAGCCCCGCATCGCGGATGCCCTCGTGGAGCTTTTTGCTGAACGCCGCCGCCGGCCGGATGATCGCGTGCAGGATCGCTTCACGCTCTATGAGCGCAGCGCCTGGGATGGGGACATCGCCACGCTGCCCTATTACGTGGAGCCGCAGGATTCCGTGCTGCTCGCGCAGGTGCGCGCGCTGTTGCAGGCGCACCAAGCCGAGCTCGACACCCTGGCCGCCTATCGGAGGCCTCTTTTTCTGGTGCGGACGTTCGTGGAGGCGCTGCGCCTGCGCATCCGCTATCTGGCCGATCCGGCGCTGGGCTACGCCGATCGCGTCCAGCGGCCGGCTGAGACGCTGCGTTCGGGCTTTGGCGACTGCGAGGACCTGGCCGTGCTTTTGGCCTCCATGCTCGCCTCTGTAGGGGTGCGAACGGCCTTTGTGGATGTCCTGGAGCCGGACACATTGTCCGTCCCCCCTCGATACGGTCGGCCCTTGCTGGATCGCAATGCCGGGCACGTGTATCTCCTGGTGGATACAGGCCTAAGGCCCGCCTTCGGGGAGCTGGTGAGCCCCAACCGCCGGCGCTGGATTGTGCGCTCAAGCGGTGCCGATAGCCAACCGAGTGTTTGGATTCCCCTAGAGGTTACGCTCATCCCCCAGGGTTTTGAAGCCGCCTGGCAACGGGGCGCCGAGCGCGCCTGGCTGGAGCTCGGAAACGGGCTCGATCAGCCTCCCCGAGCCCGGATTTTTGACGCCAACTAGGCTGTGTCACGTTTTGTTGCTGACACTGTCACCTTTCGCCGGGCCCCGTTCGGGCGTGAGGGGCGCGAAAAAAGGGCCCTCTGGGCCGTTTGGGGCCCTTATAGCCGCCTTTGGCACGGGCTATGCTAGGGGAGAGCGTGCGACGTTACCGATTGGGTGCACTCCTCTGCGACGCCCGGTGGCCTGCGCTACGGGCGGTCTGCCCTCAAACAGGCGACTCTGGGTTGGCGGCCCTGACAAGCCCCAGCCCTTTTATCTTACCTTTGGTACATCCGCCTTGGAGGAGTTTGGGTGCATGAAGCGCGCGCTATTGGGAGCCCTGGGGGTGCTTGGGGGGGCTCTAGTGGTCTGGGCCCAGGAGGCCGGTCCGATTCGGGTCCTGGAGGTGCGTTCGGAGGCCTACGTGCAGCGGGGCTTTGAGGAGGCCTTCGTACCGCTTGAGAGCGGGGTGCGCCTTTCTCGGCTTGATGCCATCGCCACGGGTCCCCAGGGTCGCATCGTACTTGATATCGAGGGTCGGCGCTTAAGCTTACCCCCCCTAGCTATGCTGGATCTGGCTGCGGCCCGGGATGTGGAGCCCCGAGCTGTGCTCGTAGGGCTGGAGCGTCTGCGCAGCCGCCGGCTTCCGAGCCCCCAACCGGTGCGCCTAAGCCGCACGGCCCTGACGCGCGGCTCAGAGGCCGAATCCTTTCCCCCCTCTTTCTCTTTTGATCCCTTGGAACGAGCCGAGCGGCGTTGGCGGGGCCTAGAGGCCTTAGCCGAGGCGGGCTTCTGGGGAAGCTTTGTGCTGGAGGCTAAGCGCCTGCTGGAAGAGGTGCCGGAGCTAGGCGAGCGGCCCGAGCGCCGCCTGGCCGTTGTGGCCGCCATGGCCCGCGTGGGCCTATCCGGGGAGGCGGCGCAGGAGTTCCGGTCTGTGCTGGAGGCCTTCGGATCCACGCACCGGGAGCTACTGGAGCGGTTTTTGCGCCAGTACGGCGAAAGCCTGCGCCTGCGCTGATCGGGTCCGGTCCGCTTTCCGTGCGCATCCCTTTTCGATGCTGGGCGGTCTTGCTTTTCCGCCTTGTAGGGCCGACTTTTACGCCGCCAGCAAAGCGGACCCAAGTCTATGACGGAGTCGCCCTCTTACTTCGAGCCCCACGCCCAGGTGGCGATGATCGATGTGGGGGAAAAGCCCCCGAGCAAGCGCACTGCTGTGGCGCAGGCGCGCGTCCGGCTTGGTCCGGAGGCGTACGAGGCCCTGACGTCAGGCCGCCTGCGCAAGGGAGACGCGCTGAGCGCGGCGCAGATCGCGGGCATTCAGGCGGCCAAGCGCACCCATGAGCTCATCCCCCTCTGCCATCCCGTGCTGCTAACGCACGTGGAGCTGGAGCTTCAGCTGCAGCCTCAGGAGCAGGCCGTGGAGATCCGCGCCTACGCGCAGGCCTACGGGCCGACGGGCGTTGAGATGGAGGCCTTGACGGCCGCCGCCGTGGCCGCGCTTACGCTTTACGACATGTGCAAGGGCATTTCGCGAGACATCGAGATCGAAGCCGTGCGGCTTCTGGCCAAGACCGGAGGCCAGAGCGGAGATTACCGCCGGGAGGCCCCTTGATGGCGGATGTGCGGCCTCTGCGGGCCCTGCGCTACGATCTGGACCGCGTAGGACCCGCCGAACGCCTGATCGCCCCTCCGTATGACGTGATCGATCCGGAAGCACGCGCCCGTCTGGCCCAAAACCCCTACAACGTCGTGCACCTCATCTTGCCCGAGGGGCCGGATCCCTACACGGCCGCAGGCCGGATGCTGGCCGCCTGGATTCGAGACGGCGTGCTCGTGCGCGATCCCGAAGCGGCCTTCTACGCCTACGAGCAGCGCTTCGCGCTCTCGGATGGTCGGCCGAGGCGCCGTCTGGGCTTTTTCGCCCGGGTGCGGCTGGAGCCTTGGGAGTCGGGGCTGATCAGGCCGCATGAGCACATCTTCCCGGGCCCGCTGACGGATCGGCTGCGGTTGCTGCGCGCTACGGATACGATGCTGGAGGCGCCCTTTGCGCTCTACGAGGACCCGGATTGCGCGCTAGAGCCCTTCTTGGAGGAGGCCCTTCAGAGGCCCGTTTTGCGGGCTTGTCTCGATGGGGTTGAGCATCGTCTGGGGCGCATTACGGAGCCGGCCGTGCTGGCGCGCTTTCGCGCGGCGATGGCCGAGCGGACGCTCTACATGGCCGACGGCCATCATCGGTACGAAAGCCTGCTCGCCTACTGGCGCGAGCGCGCTCCGGACAGGGGCGACGCTCAGGCGTTTGGGCTTTTGTACTTGAGCAACGCCGCGGATCCGGCTTTCGCGATCTTGCCCACGCATCGCGGGCTGAGCCGGCTGGGGCGAGAGCTTAGCTGGCGCAAGGCGCTACCACCGGATCTTTGGGAGCCCATGGCCGGGGCTGAGGCGCTCGGGCAGCGCTTAGAGCGCGAGCCCACGGGCTTGGGGGTGCTCGAGCCCGACGGATCCGCCTACTACGTGGGGCCCGCTTCGGCATTGGGTCGGGCCATTTCGGAGGTGCCGGAACCCTTAAATCGCCTGCCCGTTGTGGTTCTGCATGAGCTGCTTTTGCGCAGGGTCCTGGGCCTAAGTCCGGAGCAAGAGGCCCGTTACGTCCGATACTACAAGCAGGCCGATGCGGTCCTTGAGGCTCTGCGTCAAGGCGAGCTGGAGCTGGGCTTCTGGCTTCCGCCTCTCAGCTTCGCCGATGTGCGGCGCGTTGCGGACGCGGGCCTGCGGCTGCCGCAGAAGGCTACGTTCTTTTACCCCAAAATCCCAAGCGGGCTTCTGTTCTGTCCTCTGGAGTAGGCGGATTGGCGCCTTTGAAGCGTTCGCAGGAGGTTGCGATGGACTACGCGCTGGTAATGGCGGGAGGCATCGGGGCCCGGTTTTGGCCCGAAAGTCGGCAGGCCCGTCCGAAGCAGTTTCTGCCCCTGTTTGGGTCCGAGACCTTGCTGCAGGCCACCGTGGGCCGGCTGATGGGCCTGTTGCCACCGGAGCGCGTGCTCGTAATCGGCTCAAGCGCCCATGAGGCGCTGTTGCGCGATCAGCTGCCCCAGCTGCCACCGGAGAACGTGCTCTTAGAGCCCCAGAGCCGTAATACGGCCCCTTGTATCGCGTACGCGGCCCTGCACCTGGCCCGGCGCGATCCGGAGGCGCGTATGCTCGTATTGCCCGCCGATCATCTGATCGGCGACGTGGCCGCTTTGCAGCACGTGCTGCGGGTCGCCCTTGAAGTGGCCGCCGAGCCCGAAGCCTTGGTCACGATCGGCGTGCGGCCCACACGGCCGGAGACGGGCTACGGGTACATCCAGTTTCAAGAGCCCCCCCTGCGCTGGGTGGGAGAGCAGCCCGTATACCGGGTGCGGAGCTTCGCCGAAAAGCCTAACCTGCCCACGGCGGAGCGCTTTCTGGCAAGCGGGGACTTTCTCTGGAACAGCGGGCTCTTCGCCTGGCGCGTGGACAGCATCCTAGGGGCCCTTCGGCGCTGGGCCCCGGACGTGCTCGCGCCCCTGGAGGCCCTGGGAGAGGACCTGGCCGCCCCGGAGGCGTTGCGGCGCGCCTACGGGCTTGTGCCGAAGATCTCCATCGATTATGCCGTCATGGAGAAGGCCGAGACGGTGTACGTGCTGCCGGCCGAGTTCGGGTGGAGCGACGTGGGCAGTTGGATGGCCGTCTACGAACTCTCCGAAAAAGACGCGCACGGAAACGCTCTGCGCGGCCCTGTGGTGGCGCTGGAGACCAGCCATTGCCTGGTGCGAGCCCAGGGCCGGCTTGTGGTGCTCATCGGCCTACATGAGGTGGCCGTCATAGATACGCCCGACGCGCTGCTTATCTGCCGCTTGTCCAAATCCCAACAGGTCAAAGAGGCCGTTGATCACCTGCAGCTCCGAAACATGCGGGAATATTTGTAATCTCCAATTTACAATTCTAGGGCTACTTAAAGGTCAAGGCGGCTCCGGGCGCCCGATTGAGGCCATCTGGAGCGTAAATTCCCTTTGGCACGCGACTGGATACGCCGTGTTGCGGCTGGCGCCCGTTGTGGGGGAGGGCGCCGGGGGCACATCACGCGCGGCGATTAAGCGGGAGTGTTGCGCCTATGCACATTGTCCATCGGGCCGTTCGGCTTGAGGAGCCCGTAGTCGCTTTCCGGAACCTGGGGGAGCTCATGCAGGCCTTCGAGTGCGCCTGTCCCCTGTGGGCCGCGCATGGCCGGCGCGTGGCCGCTATCCTGGAGCGCGCCCTGCGGTGTCTGCCCGCAAGCGTGCGCATACAGCGGGGGGCGCTCCTGCTTGCGGCGCGGCTGCACGATGTGGGGTATTTGCTTGTGCCTGAGGCTGCCGCTTGCGGACGGCTTTCGGCTGCGCAGCTGAGGCGGATTCGGGAGCGGCTGCTGCGCATCAAGGCCTACTGGACACGGCGGGATCCGGCCTCGGCTCCGGAGCGGCTTGAGGAGCTAGCCCGGCTCTGGGTGCTGATCGGACGCCTTGGGCTGGGCGGGCTCGTCTCGGAGGCCGATCGGCGGGAGCTCGAACGCTACAGCCGCCGCTGGGTTGAGGATTCCGATGGGGTCCTTGCTTACCTAGAGCCTGAGGAGGCGCGCGCGCTCCTGGGACCCCCGAAGCCCTGTTGGGAGGAGTCGAGTCATGAGCTATCGCGGCATGTGCTTTTAGGGGTGCGGCTGTTGGAGTCGCTTTCCGAGGTGCCGCAGGCTGTGGTGCGTCTTGTGGCCGTGCACCATGAGCGCGCCGATGGATCGGGCCTGCCCGAAGGGCTGCGAGGGCGGGAACTTGGGTTTTGGGCCCAGCTGTTGATTGCGGCTGATCTTTACGACGCGCACACGGGGGGCTCGCGGGATCCGGCCGAGCATCGGGCCGCGTTTGCGCTGCTCGATGAGCTGGCTCGGGCGGGTAAGCTCGACGTAAAGGCCGTCTCCTGGCTCAAAGAGGCGATCTAGGAAGCCTTCGCCTCTTGGGTTTGCGGGCGCGCCCTCCTTGCGCGGACCTTTGCGAGCGTGGGCGCTTCTGAGCTGGATTTGGCCTTCATGCGCCGCTGCCTGGCCCTGGCCCGCCGGGGCGCGGGCTGGACGGGCCCCAATCCCCTGGTGGGCGCGCTCGTCGTGCGCGAGGGCCGCGTAATCGGCCAGGGCTATCACCCGTACTACGGGGGTCCGCATGCGGAGGCTATGGCCCTGGCCTCGGTTGCGGATCGAGCGCTTTTGCGCGGGGCCACCTTGTATGTGAGCCTGGAGCCTTGCGCGCACTGGGGCAAGACCCCGCCGTGCGCGGAGCTCATCTTTCGCTCCGGAATGCGGCGCGTTGTGGTGGGCGCCTTAGATCCGCATCCGGCCGCCGCAGGTCGGGGCCTGGATTGGCTGCGTCGGGCCGGTCTTGAGCTCACCACGGGTGTGCTAGAGGCCGAAAGTCGTCGGCTCAACGCGGGCTATTTCACGTACCTAGAGCGTGGCCGGCCTTGGGTGGCGCTTAAGATCGCGCAGACCCTGGACGGGCGCGTGGCCAGTCGAACGGGCTCAAGCCGCTGGGTTACGGCGCCGCCCGCTCGGTGTTGGGTGCACCGCTGTCGGGCTCGTTCGGATGCTGTGCTTGTAGGATCCGGCACCGTGGCCGCAGACGATCCGGCGCTCACCGTGCGCTGCGGTCGGGGCCGACAGCCCTGGCGCGTGATCCTGGATCGCAGGGGCCGGCTGGAGCCGGACAGGCGGGTTTTCTCAGATGCTTGGGCCTGGCGCACGTGGGTTTTTACGGCCCCTGGGGTGAGGCCCCCGTATGCGGAACGGCTTCGCGCCGCCGGAGGGCGCTTGTTTGAAGTCCCCGAAGGCCCCGGAGGGCTTGAGCTAAAGGCGGTCCTGGAGCGCCTGGGGCGCGAGGGGGTGCGCTCGGTGCTCGTGGAGTCCGGGCCCCGGCTGAGCACAGCCCTGCTTAGAGCCGGGCTTGTGGACCGGCTGTATGTGTTCATCGCGCCTAAGCTGCTGGGCTCGGGCTTGGAGGCGATAGGGGATTTGGGCATAAGCGAGATGGAGCGGGCCTGGTCGCTACGCAATGTGCGGTTGCGCCGAATCGGCGTAGATTGGCTGCTGGAAGCGGAGCTGTAAGGCCGTGTTTACGGGCATCATAGAGGCCGTCGGCCGCGTTGAGGCCCTCACCCCGCGCGGTCGGGGGGGTCGCCGGCTGCGCATCGGCACCCCTTTAGGAGCTGAGCTCCGGGTAGATCAGAGCGTAGCCGTAAACGGGGTTTGCCTTACGGTGGTGGCCGCCGATCCGGAGGGTTTTGAGGCGGAGCTTGTCGAAGAGACCCTGCGTAAGACCAATCTAGGTGAGCTCAAGGCGGGGGATCTAGTCAACCTGGAGCGTTCTCTGAGTCCGGATCGGCTCCTAGATGGTCACTTGGTGCAGGGGCATGTGGACGCGACGGGCACGCTCTTGGAGGTTGGGGACCGGGCCGGCAGTTGGCTTTTGCGGATCGCCTATCCGGCCGAGTGGGCCGATTACCTGGTTCCGCAGGGCGCGATAGCCGTAGACGGCATCAGCCTGACCGTGGCCGAGCTACAGGAGTCCTGCTTTTCCGTGGCCATCATCCCCTACACCTGGACGCACACGAACCTGCAGAGCCGCCGCGTGGGCGATCGCCTGAACCTGGAGTTTGATCTGATCGGCAAGTACGTGGTACGCTATCTTGAGCGCCGGGGAACCGGAGGGGCTGTCAGCTTGTAGCAAGAGAACGCCAAACTGGCAGAGGGCGCGTTGCCTTCCGGTCCAGAAAGCGGATATCTTTGCGCGAAAGGCAAGCAGGCCGTTATGGAGCTCATCCCGACGATCGATTTCCTTTCTTGCGCCTCTGTGGCCCGGGGCGCCCCAACGGGGCGGCGGCTGTACATCGAGACCTACGGCTGCCAGATGAACGTAAACGACTCCGAGGTCGTGGCCGCGATCTTGTTGGAGCGGGGCTACGGTCTGGTGGATCGGCCTGAGGAGGCCGATGTGGTGCTCCTGAACACCTGCAGCATCCGGGAGCGCGCCGAGGAGCGCGTGCGCCACAGGCTGCAGTATCTGCGCGCGCTCAAGCGCACCCGACGGCCCGGCATGATCATCGGCGTGCTGGGCTGCATGGCCGAGCGCCTGAAGCGGCGGCTGCTCGAAGAAGAACGGCTCGTGGACGTCGTGGCCGGCCCGGACGCCTATCGGGATCTGCCGCGGCTTATCGAGGAGGCCGCGGAGACGGGCCAAGCCGCCGTGAACGTGCTTCTTTCCCGCGAGGAGACCTACGCCGACATTGCGCCCGTTCGGCTGAGCTCCAACGGTGTTACGGCCTTCGTGTCCATCATGCGCGGCTGCGACAACTTCTGCTCCTTCTGCGTGGTGCCCTTTACGCGGGGGCGGGAGCGCAGCCGGCCTGTTGAAAGCATCCTGCGCGAGGTCGAACAGCTGCTGGCCTCCGGATACCGGGAGGTCACGCTCTTGGGCCAGAACGTAAACTCCTACCGTTATGGGCAGGTGAGCTTTGCCGAGCTCTTGTATCGGGTTAGCCTGCTAGATCCCAATCTGCGCGTGCGCTTTTCGACCTCGCATCCCAAGGACGTATCCGATGAGCTCATCCAGGTCATCGCCGAGCGGCCGAACGTGTGCCGCCAGATTCATCTGCCCGTGCAGTCCGGCTCCACGCGCGTGCTGGAGCGCATGCGGCGCACCTACAGCCGCGAGCAGTACCTGGAGCTGGTGGCCAAGATCCGCAGCGCGATGCCCGATGTGGGCCTGTCGACGGACGTGATCGCCGGCTTCTGCGGGGAGACCGAGGAGGATCACGAGCAAACGCTTTCGCTTCTGGAGGAGGTGCGCTTCGATATGGCCTACATGTTCGCCTACTCGGAGCGGGAGGGCACGTACGCGGCCAAGTACCTGCGCGACGATGTGCCGCCTGCGGTCAAGCGCCGCCGGCTGGAGGAGATCATCGCGCTGCAGAACCGCATCTCCCTAGAGCAGCATCGGGCTAAAATCGGCTCTCGGCAGATCGTACTGATCGAACAGACGAGCAAGCGCTCCGATCAGGAGTGGATGGGCAGGGCCGATAACGGCATGGTGGTGGTCTTCCCCAAGGAGCGCTACCGGCCCGGTCAGTACGTAGAGGTCCTGATCGAGGGGGCCACTTCGGCCACGCTGCGGGGTCGTGCTTTGCGGGAACTAGAGGATCTGCGTACGGCGACCGGGCGGCTACAGCCTGAGGTGCTTACCTAAGAAAGGAGGCCTCATGAAGCCGCTCACTTCGCTTTTGGTCCTGCTCGTGGGCACATCGCCTCAGGATCCGCTGGCGACGTGGATCGAGCGCGCCCTTAAGCCCGGCGCCGATCGCGCTGCCCTGCGCGCGGAGCTGGAACGACTTCGGGTGCGGGGGCTTGACCCGGCCGGTTTGCTTTTCGCCGAAGGCCTGTGGTGGGAGCCGGAGCGGCCCGCGGAGGCGGCGCGGCTCTACGAGCAGGTTCTAATCCGCTACGGCCGCAGCCCCTATGCGGCGCACGCGCAAGATCGGCTGGTGGCCTACTATGCGGCCCAGGGGCGCTTAGATGAAGTGGATCGGATCGCGCGCCTGCGCTCTGGCGGCGCTCTTGCGCCCCCGCAGCCTAACGCGAGCACTGGGTTTCGGTCCCAGGCCGCATCGGCTCCGGCGGCCTGGTACACGGTGCAGGCCGCCTTGCTGCGGGATCGCGCGCAAGCCGAACAGCTTGTGCGCCGGCTGCGGAATCTAGGCTTTACGGTGCAGCTTGTCGAATCAAGCTCCAACCCAGATCGGCTCTATAAGGTCTGGGTGGGCCGCTTTCCGGATCGGGCCTCCGCGGAGCAGAAGTTCGCGATGATCCGCAACGCCGTGCGCGCCATCCAAAGCGATCTGCGCTTTTCCGGAGAGCCCGAGATCGTGCCCATACGCTGATCTAGATATGGACCGCGAAGCCCTTCAGGAGCGATTCGGCATCGTGGGCCGCTCGGCGGCCATCCGCAAGGTGCTGGACGTGATTCGGCAGGTGGCCCCGACCGACATCACCGTGCTCATCCAAGGGGAGTCGGGCGTGGGTAAGGAGCTTGTGGCCCGCGCCATCCACGCCATAAGCCCGCGCCGACACAAGGAGCTTGTCATCGTCAACTGCGGGGCCATTCCGGAGGGAATCATCGAGTCGGAGCTCTTCGGGCACGAAAAGGGCGCCTTTACGGGCGCCGTCGACAGCCGCGAGGGCTACTTCGAGCGTGCCAACGGGGGGACGATCTTTCTCGACGAAATCGGGGACATGCCCCTGCATACGCAGGTGAAGATCCTGCGCGTGCTCGAAAGCGGCGAGTACATGCGCGTAGGTTCAAGCCGGGTCCGGCACACGGACGTGCGCGTGATCGCGGCCACGAACAAGGACCTATGGCAGATGGTCCAGGAGGGCAAGTTCCGCGAGGACCTCTACTACCGGCTGGACACGGTCACGATCCGCATCCCCCCGTTGCGGGAGCGGCCGGAGGACATCGAGCCGCTCTTTGCGCACTTCGTGCGAGAGTTCACGGAGAAATACGGGGTGCGCTTTCCGGGGCTGACGGAGGAGGCGCGGGAGCTCCTGTTGACCTATCGATGGCCCGGAAACGTGCGCGAGCTGCGCAACCTGGTCGAGCAGCTGGTGGTTTTGGAGCGCGCCGCGCCCGTTACGGCCGAAACCCTAGCCCACTATCTGAAAGGCGTTCGGCGCGGCGGATCGGCCTACTTGCCCGTGGGCCCGGCCCCGAGCCGGGATGCTGAGGCGCGGGAGCGGGAGCTGCTGTATCGGATCCTGCTTGAGCTCCGCCAGGATGTGGCCGAACTGAAGCGGCTCCTTCTGGGGTGGGCCAACGCGGCCTCGGGGCCGGAGCCCAAAGCCGGGGCGGCCCTGGCCCCCGCTTTTCCGATCGGCTTGCCCCTGTTGCCGGTCCCCATGTCTCCGTACCGTTCGTTTTCGGAGGCCGAGGAGGCCGAGGCCGCGGCCGTCGAAGACGGCTCCCGAGAGAGCAGTAAAAACGGGGACCTGGAGGCCCTGCCCTCGATCGAGGAGGCCGAAAAACGGCTCATTCAGCAGGCGCTAGCTCGTTTCAACGGAAACCGGCGCCATACGGCCAAGGCCCTGGGCATCAGCGAGCGGACCCTGTATCGGAAGCTCAAACAGTACGGCTTGTCTTGATGCGTCTGCTGTTGGGGGGCCTGTTCACCGTCGCGCTGGGGGCAGGCTGCGGCTACTACTCCTTTACGGGGGCTTCGATTCCGGCGCACATCCGAAGCGTCGCCCTGTTGGCCCTAGAGAACCAGGCCACAGGGGCGCTGCCGGGCCTGGAGCGCTGGCTGGAGGAGGAACTCGCCCGACGCCTGAGCGCGCAGGGTGGGCTGCGGTTGGCCGGACCCGAAGAGGCACAGGCCGTGCTCGAAGGGCGCCTGACCGGGTACACGAACCAACCCGTGGCCGTTGCGGCCGGGGAGCGAGCCGCGGTCAACCGGGTGACGGTGAGCCTCTGGGTGCGGTTCTATGATCGGGTCCGCGAGGAGGTGCGTTTTGAAGGTATGCTTTCGGCTTACGGGGACTACGATCCGGGCCAGGATCCCCTAGAAGGCGAACGCCGCGCAGCCCGCACGGCCGTCTCCCGGTTGGCCGAAGAGGCTTTCCTGCGCATCTTCGCCGCCTGGCAGTAGGGCGGTTTGCAAAAATCCCGCTTCCGTTGCATAATCATCCTCGGAGTTGGCCTATGCATGACTGGTGGGATCCCAGCTGGGAGCAGCGCATCGAGCGCGAAGAGCCAACCTACCTGCTGGAGGGGCTTACCGCGCACCTGGAGCGCTTTCCGTTTCACGCCCTTGCCTGGTGGTATTTGGCCCGCGTATGGGAGCGCGCAGGCGATCTAGAGCGCGCCCTCTGGGCCATAAGTCGGGCGCGCGTGGCGCATCCGTACAGCCCCGTCTTGCGGGACTATGCGCAACGGCTGCGAGAGCGAAAGCGCTCCCCAATTCACCCGGCTAGGTCGTCGCCAGCGGGCGGCCTTTCAGAGGAGGCCAGAAGCGTGACCGCCCTGCTTGAGGCCCTGCAGCGAACCCAGAGGCTGTCGGTTCGGCCTGAGGACTTCGAACCCCTTCCGGAGGGCGAGGTTGAAGATCGGGCCCGGGACAGCGACCGGCTTGAGGGCCCTTACACGGAGACGCTGGCGGCCATATATCTGGAGCGCGGCGACTACGAACGGGCCCTCCGGGCCTACACCTGGCTAGCCGAGCGCGATCCCGAAGGGGGGGAGCGCTATCGGCTCCGCATCGAGGAGATCCGCAGGCGGCTTTCGCACACTGCGCAAGAGTAAGCGCATAGCATTCCAAGCCAAGCGGGGAGGAGGGCATGCCTACGTCCACGATCGCCTTTCGCACCGTCTCCGAAATGCTCCTGCGTCAGGCCGAGCGCTACGCGGGCCGCAACAAACCCGCCCTGTGGTACAAAGACAGGGCCCGAGGCGAGTACGTTCCGATCAGCTGGGAGCGCTTCTGGGAGCAGGCCCAGGCCATGGCCGGGTATCTGGCTTCCCAAGGGGTTACAAAAGGCGATCGGGTGGCCCTGCTCATGGAGAACCGGCCCGAGTGGGCGATTACGGATTTCGGTATGCAGCTACTGGGCGCGGTGAACGTATCCCTGTACACGACGATCCCGGCTGGGCAGGTCGAATACATCCTCAAGGACTCCGGGGCCAAGGTGCTGGTGGTCTCCACGAGCTTGCAGCTGGGAAAGGCCCTGAAGGTCTTCGAGGCCTGTCCGGAACTGCGCCAGATCGTCTCCCTTACGCTTGAGGCCGAGGGACTTCCCCCCTACGTCAAACCGTGGGAGCAGGCCCTGGCCGAAGGCCGGGCCTATTGGCAGACGCACCCGGAGCTATGGGAGGCCTGGAGGGCCGTTTCGGAGGAGGACCTCTGCAGCCTGATCTACACCTCGGGCACCACGGGGCTGCCCAAGGGCGTTATGCTCACGCACCGGAACTTCTGCTCCAACGTGCAGGCGGCCCTTCAAGTGATCGACATCTACGAATCGGATCGCACTCTGTCGTTTCTGCCCCTTTCGCATTCCTTTGAGCGCACAGCCGGCTACTTGGCCGTGCTCGCCGGCGGGGCGGAGATCGCCTACGCCGAAAGCTTGGATACGATCGCGCGCAATCTGCAAGAGGTGCGGCCCACGGTGGTCACGACGGTACCTCGGCTGCTGGAGCGGATCTATGTGCTCGTGCACAAAGCCGTTGAAGAGGGGCCGGCGCTGCGGCGTCGCATCTTCTACTGGGCCTTGGAGGTGGGCCGCCAGCTGAGGCAGGCCCTCTGGGAGGGGCGGTCGCCCTCGGCCTGGCTTCGGGCGCAGTATGCCTTGGCGCATCGGCTCGTGTTCGCCAGGTTGCATGAGCGCACCGGCGGACGGCTGCGCTTTTTCGTCTCCGGTGGTGCGGCCCTGCCCAAGGAGGTGGGGGAGTTTTTCGCCTACGCCGGAATCCCGATCATCGAAGGCTACGGACTTACGGAGACCGCTCCTGTGCTGACCGTAAACCCCCTGGACCGGCCGCGTTTTGGGACGGTTGGGTGGCCGC
>JANXDC010000006.1 GCA_025059945.1 Bacteroidota bacterium | reverse complement strand
CCCAAGCGGTGGCGCGAGAGCACATCAATGAGCCGAGCCAAGTATTCGTCGGGCACGATGCGCTGCCCGGCAGCAGTGGCGTTGAAGTCCACCATGTCGATCACGCCGGAGAGCATCGGGTTTTCCCGTGCCACCGCGCGGACAGCATCGGTGAGGTATTGCCCCAGCCCACTGGTCGCGCGGCGGCGGATCGCCTCCCAGCGGGCATTTTCGGGGATGTAGAAGCGCACTAAGGTGATCTTCCCGTGCGCGCGCTCCTCTTCCACGAGACGCTGCGCCACTTCCGTACTGCCGAACTCCTCGGAGAGGCGATGAAGCTCGTCCTCGAAGACGTCCGAGAGGCGCTTGAGGAAGACCAGCGGCAGGATGTAGTCTTTAAACTTTGGCGCATCCACTGGCCCCCGGATTGCGCAGGCAGCGTCCCAGAGCCAATTTTCTAAATCCGAGAGCCGCATCCTAGGCTGTTGCTCCTCCCAAAAGCTAAGTTGCTTTAAAGCCTTGGCTTGCACAGAAACAGGCTTGCTCAAAGAGCCCCCCTCTTTACAAGCCGGAGATGTCTCGGCTGTAATTTAGCTTTACAGCGAACTCGAGGCAAAAAAGCCGGCCTCCAAGGGAGGCCGGCCTTGCTTGCATACGAGAAAGGCTTTCGTCAGAGCGGATCTACGTGCACAAAGGTCCGATCTTTGGCGCCGCGGCTAAAACGCACCTGACCGTCGATGAGGGCGAAGAGCGTATCGTCGCCGCCGCGGCCCACGTTGCGGCCAGGATGAAACTTCGTGCCCCGCTGGCGAACCAGTATGCTGCCGGCCGTCACAAACTGCCCGCCAAAAGCCTTCACCCCCAGCCGCTTGCTGATGCTATCGCGGCCGTTTCGGGTGCTGCCCATGCCCTTTTTATGCGCCATGGCCGCCTCCTACGCCTCTAGGCTCGTGATCTCGATCTCGGTATAACGCTGCCGATGCCCCCGCTTTACGCGGTAGCCTTCGCGGCGCCGCTTCTTGAAGACGATCACCTTGCGATCCCGGACCTCGCCCAGCACACGGGCCCGAACGGAGGCGCCCTCTACATGGGGCGTTCCCACCCGGACCTGCCCGGAGTCGTCGGCGATCAAAAGCACGCGATCAAAGCTCACCTCGGCGCCTGGCTCCAGCTTGAGCCGGGGCACAAGCAAACGGGCCTTGGGCTCTACGCGGACCTGATGACCCTGAATGTCTACTAGCGCGTACATGTTTACCGCTTCCGCATACCTAGAACGTCCGCAAAGGTACACCCAAGCAGGGGGGTTTGTCAAACCAGCCGGCTTGGCGGCTTGCGCTGGACCGGCGTATCTTCGCTTTGTGTCCGCGGAGAGCTCGACATCGGTTCACTTGTGCTTCGTCAACCGGTACTTCTATCCGGATGACTCCTCCACAGGCCAGCTGCTCTTTGAGCTGGCCGCGGCGCTTGCCCGGCGCGGTTTTTCCGTTACGGTCTGGTGCGGCTATCCGGCCTATAGCGCCCGCGGGCGCGCGCTCTCGGTTCCGGCCCGAGAGACGATCGAGGGCGTGCGCATCGAGCGGATCCGTGCCACACGCCTATCGAAGGACCGCTTGGGCGGCCGCGTGCTCAACGACGTAACCTTCTTTTTAGCCGTTCTGGCGCGGCTGCTGCGTCTACGGAGGGCCGAGCACCGCCGGACGCTCTTCCTGTACGGCACCAACCCCCCGTTTTTGGCGTGGGCCGGGAGGCTCTGCCAAGGGCTTAAGCCGCATCGCTACGTGGTCCAACTGCACGACGCCTATCCGGAACTGGCCGTGCGCTTTGGGGCCCTGCCGCGGGGCTCGGCCCTGTATCGGATCTGGGAGGCCGTAAACCGCTCCCTGTACCGCGGCTGCCGGCATACGGTGGTGCTCTGCCAGGCGGCCGAGCGCTTTCTAGAGGAGCGCTACCCGGAGGTGCGCGGCCGCACGAGCGTAATCCCCAACTGGGCCGACGGTGCCTTTTTGCGCCCCATCCCGAAGGAGGCCAACCCGTTCGTGCGCGAGCACGGCCTGGAGCGGCACTTCGTGCTCCTGTATTCGGGCAACCTGGGCCTGGGCTACGAATACGAAACGCTCCTGGAGGCGATGGCCCTGCTGCGGGAGGATCCGGCGTATCTATTGCTCTTTATCGGGGAGGGCGGCAAGCGGCCGGCCCTGGAGGCCGAGGTGCGGCGGCGCGGCCTGGAAAACGTGCGCTTTCTTCCGTATCAGCCCCGAAGCGTGCTGCCGTATTCGCTCGGGGCCGGAGACGTCTCCTGCGTTACGATCGCGCCGGGCGTTGAGGGGCTTTCGTTTCCCTCGAAGCTCTACTCGGCCCTGGCTGTGGGCTCGCCGGTGCTCGTAGTGGCCGAGCGGGGATCTGAACTGCGGCGCATCGTCGAAGAGGCCGGCTGCGGGCTGGCCTTCGACTACGGCGCAAGCGCGGCCTTAGCTGAGGCCGTGCGCCAGCTGCGGGCCCAACCAAGCTGGCGAGCCGAGCTGGGCGCCCGGGCCCGGGCCCTTTTTGAGGCACGCTACACGCTGGAGCAGGCCGCCTCGGCCTACGCGGCGCTCTTTGGGAGGCTAGCCCGGGAAACTGAACCGGAGCCGCATCGTTCAACCGTGGGCCTGCCGGTGGACGCACCATGAAAAAAGGCGCTCACAAACTGCCCTGGAAGCGAGCCCTGGGCGTCGGGGCCGGGCTTCTGCTTTTCGTGCTGCTGCTGGACACCGTGCTTATGCCCTGGTATACGCGGCAGCGCGTATCGGTGCGCGTGCCTGCGGTCGTGGGCTTAGCCGTTCAAGACGCGCTGCAGAAGCTTAAGGCCTACGGGCTGCGGGCCGAGCTTATCGAAGTGCGCTACGATCCGGACTTCCCGCGCGATCACGTGCTCAACCAGGCCCCCGCACCCGGGTCCGAGGTCAAACCGGGCAGGCGCATCTACCTTACGGTCAACAGCGGCGAAGTGCCCATGGCCACGGTGCCCAACCTCAAGGGGGTGTCGCTGCGCAACGCCCGGCTGCAGATCGAAAACTACGGCCTGAGCGTGGGGGAGATCACCTACGTCAACTCGCCTTTTCGGAACACGGTCATCGATCAGTCGCCGCCGCCTCTGAGCCGCGTTCCCCGCGGCTCGCCGGTGAACCTGGTCGTCAGCAGCGGTCTAGGCGATAGCACCGTGGTCGTGCCCAACGTGGTGGGGCTGGAGCTGACGGAGGCCACGCAGGTGCTACAGGGGGCTGGGCTTCGGGTGGGGCTCATCAGCTTCGAAGAGCAGCCCGATGCCCCTGCCAACAGGGTGATCCGCCAGCTTCCTCCCGCGGGGGAGTCCCTGCTAGAGGGCGCCGAGGTGAACTTGATCGTCTCCCGACCCCGCGCCGGAGCAGAGCGCGATGGCCGCTAAAGTCCGCATAGCCCCCTCTGTGCTGAGCGCCGATCTTGCGCGGCTGGCTGAGGTCGTGCGCGCCGTCGAGGCCGGAGGGGCCGACTGGCTGCACTGCGACGTCATGGACGGGCACTTCGTGCCAAACATCAGCTTCGGCCCTATGCTGTTGGAGGCCCTGCGGCGCATCTCGGCGCTCCCGCTCGATGTGCACCTCATGATCGCGGATCCGGACCGGTACCTGGAGGTCTTCGCCCGGGCCGGGGCCTTTCAGATACACGTGCACGTGGAGGCCTGCGTGCACCTACACCGGACCGTAACGCGCATCCGCGAGCTGGGCTTGCGCGCGGGGGTGGCGATCAATCCGGCCACGCCGCTGGGGGCGCTCGAGGAGATCCTGCCCGAGGTGGACGCGGTGCTGCTCATGTCCGTCGATCCGGGCTTTGGGGGTCAGAGCCTGCTACCCCGCACCTACGAGCGGCTGCGCCGGCTGCGCGAGCTCTGCCGCGCCCTGGGCGTGGCCCCATTGGTGCTCGTAGACGGGGGCGTGGACCCGCGGAACGCCCCGCACCTGGTGGAGGCGGGGGCCGATGTGCTCGTGGCCGGCCACAGCGTCTTCGCGCAGGCCGATCCGGAGCAGGCCGTACGGGCCCTGCGGGAGGCGGCCCAACAGGCCTTCGCTCGATGGGCTTAGGAAGGGCCGCGGCGCAGGCGCAACCGGTGGCGCCGAAATAGCGAGCGCATGCCCCAGTACGTATAACACACCCCAAAGCGATGCTCTACCCAGAGGGCGGCCTCCTTCCAGGAGCTGAAACCCTGGCGGCGGGCGTGCTGGATGAGCTCCGCAAGCTGCTCCGCGTTTAGGCGCGGCGGCCGGCCCTTTCCTCCCCCCTGCTTGTGCAGCCGTAGCTCCTGTAAGCCCCCATCTCGGTACCAGCTCACCCACCGCTGCAGCGTTCGGTAGTGGACCCCAACCACTAAGCTTACCTCGGCGAGCGTGCGCCCCTGACGCAACAGCATAAGGGCCTGCAGTCGGGCCCGCATGTCCGGATCGCGCTCATGGCGAAACAGAACCACAAAGGTCTGTAGATCATCCTGCCACGGGATCACCAGTGGGCGTCCGCGCCCCATCCGTGAGCTCCCTACGCGCAAAAGCGATGAGACCGGAAAAAGCGCTGCAGTATACGACCGAGCCTGAGCCGAGCGCAAACGCATTCGTTCTTGACAGCCCTCCCCTGGGCTTTGTAAGTTTACCGCGTCGTGCCCAGGTGGCGGAATTGGTAGACGCGCTACATTCAGGGTGTAGTGGGCGTAAGCCCGTGGAGGTTCGAGTCCTCTCCTGGGCACAATAAGGAGGGCCGCCACATGAGGCGGCCCTTCCCTTTTCCCCAAAATCGTCTCTTAAAACTCTACGCGCAGCCCGAGTTGCCCTTGCCGGGGGGCGAAGGTGCCGTTGGGCTGGCCGAAGTTGGCCAGCGGGTTTCCGCGCTGATCGTAGCGGGTGCCGAAAAAGCCCGAGTAGTTGGTCCAGTTGAAGAGGTTAAAGACCTCGGCGCTCAGCGTAAGGCGGGCTCCCCGGTACGGACGGGACCAAGACAGGCGCAGGTCCACGGTCCGATACCAGTAGGCCCACTCCGCCGGCGGCATCATGGTGCGCACCCCGTCGGGCCAGTCGTCGACGGTAGTGTTGTTGTCGTTTAGATCCCGACCGTCGATCACGCCAAAGGGCCGCGGGCTGGCCAGGATCACGATGCCAGAGAGCTGAAAGCCATAGGGCAGTCGGCCGATGCCGGAAAGCACAAGCCGGTGGCGCTCCTCGCCGGCCAGGCGCTGCAGCCGATACGAGCTGCGCTCCGGATAGGCCGGGGGCGTGACCCCGTCGAAATCCGCCTGAGCCCAACCCAGCGTATAGGCGAGGTTCAACCGCACAGGTCGGCTCTGGTAGGTAAGGCTAGCGATGAAGGCCCGATAGCGGGCCCGGCCGAAATCGTCCCAAGCCAGGATGTCGCCGTAGCGGCTTGTCAGGCGTCGAGTGCGCGTGCTGGGCTTCAAGGGGTTGAGGTTAAGCTGCACATACAGATTGCGGGCCCGCTGGTCGGTGTAATCGACGTTCAGGGCCAGCTCGGGGCTCAGCTGATGGCCCAGTCCGATCGAGTACTGCCAGATCTCCGGGGTGCGCATGCGGTCTTTGATGACCGTAATCGACAGCGTGCCCGCCGGCGCTTGCCCCTGAAGCACGCGCTGGCGCAGGACGGCCACGTCCAGGGTGCCCGGATTGAGGAACGTGTACGTGCGCCAGGTGGCGGCCTGTTTTTCGTTGAAGGCCATGAAGTTGGGCACCCGATCGTACATGACCCCGAAGCCCCCGCGCAAAAACGTCCGGCCCGTTCCCAGGGCGTCCCAAGAGAGGGAAAGCCGGGGGGAGAAGTTGTCGAGGTCGTTTTTGCGGTCTCCCGTATTGAGGTACTCCGGGATCTTGCTCAAAAGCTCGGGATCTTGCGCCCACGGGGCCCGGAAGCGCTGATTGAGCGTGTGGATGTCCGCATCATAGCGCAGGCCGACGTTCAGGATTAGACGCGGCGTGGGCTGCCACTGGTCGTTCAGGTAAGCGCCCACCACCCACCCGCTCTGGCGCACCCGGGCGTCGACGTCCGAGTTGGGGTCCGTGTAGCCCACGGCGATCGTGGCCTGCCGGGGCAGGCGGCTTGTGTCCGTGGCGAAGACGAAAAATCCGTCGCGAAAGGCCGTTCGGTACGGCTCGGATACGACGCGCGTCAGCTCCAGACCGGCCTTGAGCGTGTGCTGACCGCTGCTGTGTTGGGCCACGTACGTGGCCTTGTTGGTGAGTCGAAAGTACTGCTCCAAAATCACAAGCGGGAACAGGTTGTTGCGGCCCCGTACGAGCAGGCTCGGATACTGTAGCGTAGGGCCCGGCACCAGAGGGGATTCGTTGTGATACCAGGACAGGAAATGCAACGTGAGCTCGTTCATGAAATCCGCTCGCGGGATCCAGGTGTTGCGCAGCTGCACGGAGTTGATGAAATACCGGGCCCGCAAGCCCGCATCGCGGGCCACGGTGCCGCCGAAAAAGGATTCGTTTTCGTGATACCGGCTCGCCCAAGTGGCGTCCAGCGTGTGCCGGCCGTTGAGCAGATACGTAAGGCGCAGCACGCCCGTGTGATTGTAAAAGGGCGAGGGGAACCAGCCGGCATACGCCCTCCACAGATCGGGGTTGTAAGCCGGCCTTCCCGGGCTGACCTCGACGGCGTTGATCGTGCGGCCCAGCTCGTAGTTTAGGGCGAAGAAGAGCCGATCCCGCACTATCGGACCCCGCAGGTTCAGGCCCACCTGCTGCCGGTTGTAAAAATCCGGCCGCTTGAAGGTGCCCTGGGCGCGCAGTTGGCGCTGGTAGTCGTTGATGTCCTGCAAGGCTTTGTTTTGGTAGTAGAGGAAGGCCGAACCTTCGAGCGCATTTGTGCCGCGCTGCGTAATGGCGCTGATGATATAGGCGCCCCCGCGCGCGTATTCCGCGTCATAGGAGTTCAGGTACACGCGAAACTCCTGCAGCGCCTCTGGGGGCAACGGAGAGCCCGTCTGGGGGATGCCCACGATGTTGCCATTAAAAAGGCTCTTCCACTCCGATCCGTCGACGTACAAGTTGATGAAGCGCAGATCCGGTACAGCCCCGGCCGAGGGCAGAGACCGACCGCCGATCGTGGCGTAGGTGCGGATCCCCGGGGCGATCGCGGCCAGGTTCATCGTGTTGCGCGTATCCAGGGGCAAGTTGAGGATCTCCTGGCGCAACACGGGTATCGAGACGTCCACGCGCCGCACCTCAAAGGAGCCCACGCGCTGGCCCACGACCTCAACTTGGCCGACCTGCACGGCCTCGGGCCGAAGGCTGAAGTCCAATACGGCGCGCTGGCCCAGGACGAGCTGCACATCCAGACGCGTTTCGGTCCGGTACCCCAAATGCCGGGCCATGACGTCGTATAGCCCCGGGGCGAGCCCCAGGATCCGATAACGGCCCTCGGAATCCGTCACCGCCCCCCGCTGCTGGCCCGTCTCCTTGTGCACAACCAGGACTTCGGCATTCGGCAAGGGCCGGCCCTCGGCGCCGTAGACCCGACCCTCCAAAACGACCGTGGTCGTCTGCGCCCACGCCCAGACGGGCACCAGAAACCAAAACAGCAAAGCGACCATGACCGCCCTCCTTCCCTGAAGCCGGCACAAGCTAGCAGAACGAGCGCTACTCGATCAAGCGAAGACCACACCCGACGCATCCGCAAACGAGCCAGCCCGCACCGGTTGCGCCGCACGGCCAGAAAGGTTACCTTTGCGTTTACTAATTTGGATTGAGTCTAAATAAGAAACAAGGAGCACACCCACATGGCGGCGCTGGGATTCTTGTTAGGTCTGCTCGTCGTCTCCGACAGCCTACCCAAGCCCGTTTTGCAGGGTCAAGCCCTGCCGGTTGTTACGATCATCGGAGATGCGGAGTCGGCCCTTCGGGCCGTTGCGGGCTCCGGCACCCTGGTTTCGGCCCGGTGGATAGCGGCGCTGCAGCCGATAAGTCTGGAGGAGGTGCTGCGCACCGTGCCCGGTCTGTATGTGCGGCCGGAGGAGGGCTTCGGGTTGCGTCCGAACATCGGGGTTCGGGGCCTCCCGCCTACGCGCAGCACCAAAGTCTTGCTCCTGGAGGACGGGGTCCCCTTTACGCTGGCCCCTTACGGGGATCCGGCCACGTACTATCATCCCCCTCTAGATCGGTTTGCCTCGATTGAAGTGCTCAAAGGGGCTGCTCAGATCCTGTATGGACCGCAGACGATCGGCGGCGTGATCAATTATCTTACGCGCCTGCCCGAGGGCCCTTTGGGCGGGCAGCTGCGTCTTTCGGGTGGCACGCGCGCCTACGCGAACGCCCACTTTACGTATGGCGGCACCTGGGCCGGGGGGGCTAGCGGGTTTCTGCTCGACGTGCTGCACAGGCGCGGGCGGCTCAACCGCGAGCACACCTTTAGCCGGATAACCGATCTTACGGTCAAAGCTGTGCAGCGCACCGACGGGCTCGGGCGTGTCGTGCTCAAGCTCAACGCCTATTGGGAGAACTCGCAGGTGACCTATCCGGGCCTAACGCAGGCTCAATTTGAGGAGAACCCATATCAGAACCCCTTTCGAGACGATAACTTCCGGGTCAAGCGTTTGGGCGCGCACCTGGCTTATCAGCAACCCCTGGGGGGCCGCTGGATGGTGCTCAGCAACAGCTACGGGTACGTGATCGATCGGCACTGGTGGCGCCAGGGCACGCTCGTGTGGCGAAACGGCCAGTGGGTGACGGAGGATAACTCCGCCGATCCGGGTAACTATCCGGGCGTGCGGGTTATACCGAGCCCGAACCGCAACGACGGCCGGCTGCGGCACTATGAGGTCTTGGGCCAGGAGCTGCGCTTGCATCACAGCGGACGCACGATGGCCTTACGGCACGAACTGGATCTGGGCCTGCGGTATCATCAGGAATTTCAGCACCGCTATCAGATCCGGGGCGACGCTCCAGGGGCGCGCACGGGAACGATCGTGGAGGACAACGACCGCTACGCGTGGGCTTATTCCGGATTCCTGCAGGATCGCATCCTGTGGAGCGACTGGGTCCTGACGTTGGGGGCGCGCCTGGAGGCCGTCCGGTATCGCCGCGTCAACCAGCTCGGCAACCGGGGTTTGGGATCAAGCGGCCGCGCGCGCCTGTGGGCCTTTGTGCCCGGAATGGGCCTGACGTATGCGCCGGCCTCGGGCTGGACGATCTTTGTCGGCCTGCATCGGGGCTTTGCCCCGCCCCGGGTCGAGGACGCGATCACCAATGAAGGGCTAAGCGTGGAGCTGGATCCGGAGCTAAGCTGGAACGCAGAGCTCGGATTGCGCTACCAGCGGACCGAAAGGTTGCGATTTGAGCTTACGGCCTTCAGGTTGGACTTCGAAAACCAGATCATCCCCGCCTCCCTGGCCGGAGGGATAACGAGTGTGCTCACGAACGCCGGGCGCACCCGGCATGCCGGTCTAGAGCTTTCAGCACGGCTTTCGGGCGCGCTCTTGGGCGCGGCCCTGGCCCCCGTCTCGGCTCATCTGGCCTATACGTACCTACCGGTGGCCCAGTACGTAGGCGAGCGCTATAGCATCTTGAACCCGCGCGTGCGCATCACGGGCAACCGGCTGCCGTATGCGCCTGAACACCTTCTGGAGGCCGGCCTGTGGGTTGCGCTCCGAAGCGCCTTGCAGCTGGGGCTTGAGTTTTCGCACGTAAGCGCCCAGTTCTCCGATGATCTCAACACACTCGAGCCCACCCCCAACGGCCGGCAGGGCCTGATTCCGGCCTATTGGCTTTGGAACCTCGCGCTTGAGTACCGCACGCCGATTCGGGGGCTGAGCTTAAGCGGTGCGGTCAAAAACCTAACGGATGCGCTTTACATCGTCGACCGCAGCCGGGGTATTTTGGTGGGCACCCCTCGGACGGCGCAGTTGGGGATTCGATGGGCGTTTTAGAGCCGAAGCGGACTTCTTTCGGCCGGGGTCGGGAGCCGGACTCCCGACCCCGGGTTTTTATTTAAAGGCAGGAAAGCCCGTGATATCGGCGCCCAAAATGAGCGTGTGGATCTCGTGCGTGCCCTCGTAGGTGATCACGGACTCAAGATTCATCATATGGCGCATGATGGGGTATTCGCCCATGATGCCGTTAGCGCCCAGGATCTGCCGGGCCGTTCGGGCCACTTCGAGGGCCATCGCCACGTTGTTGCGCTTGGCCAGGGAGACGTGCGTATACGACATCGTGCCCTCGTCCTTCATGCGCCCCAGTCGCCAGGCCAGCAGCTGGGCCTTGGTGATCTCCGTAAGCATAAAGACGAGCTTTTCCTGGATCAGCTGGAAGCTCGCGATCGGGCGGTCAAACTGCGTCCGCTCTTGCGCGTACCGGAGCGCTATGTCGTAGCAGTCCATCGCCGCCCCGATCGCCCCCCAGGCGATGCCGTAGCGGGCCTGCGTCAGGCAGGAAAGCGGAGCCTTTAGCCCCTGCGCGTACGGCAGCTGGTTCTTAAGCGGGATCCGGCAGTCCTCAAAAAGGAGCTCGCTCGTTACGGAGGCGCGCAGAGACCATTTGCCCTTCATGGTGTGCGCGGAGAAACCCGGGGTGCCCTTCTCGACCAAAAACCCCCGGATCTCCCCTTCGTCGTCCCTAGCCCATACCACGGCCAGGTCGGCGATGGAGCCATTAGTGATCCACATCTTGGCCCCGTTGAGGATCCAGTGGTGGCCATCCCGCCGCGCGCGCGTGATCATGCCTCCGGGATTGGAACCATAATCGGGCTCGGTGAGGCCAAAACAGCCGATCACCTCGGCACGGGCCAACTTGGGAAGCCAGTAGCGCTTCTGCTCTTCGGAGCCGTATCGGTAGATCGGGTACATGACCAGGGCCCCCTGCACGGAGGCGAAGCTGCGGATGGCCGAATCGCCCCGCTCAAGCTCCTGCATGATCAGCCCATAGGCGACGCTGTTGAGCCCGGCGCAGCCGTACTCTTCGGGCAAGTTGGCCCCCAGAATGCCCAGCTCGGCCATTTCCGGCACAAGCTCTATCGGAAAGCGCTCCTGTTGCGCGCACTGATCGATAATCGGCACCACGCGCTCCGAGACCCACTCGCGAACCGTGTCTCGGATCATGCGCTCCTCTTCCGAGAGCAGGGCATCCAGTTGATAGTAATCCAGCCCCGTAAAGGGGCGCGTAGCTACGAGGTGCTGCGGCATAGCTCACCTTTCTGGGTTTGACGGAAAAGCTAAACCCAATAAAGCTTCAGTTGCAATCCAGAAAGGCCGAATAAAGGGCTCCTCTGGGCGCTTTTGCGCTTTAAAATATGCGGCGCAACGGAACCGATCGGATCTTCATTCGTTTGAAAGCACGTTTTGTTTTCCTGGGAGTAGAGCGTTGATGGGTCGCTGCATAGCCCTTCTCATGGTTCTGGGGCTTCTTGGAGGATGCATCTCCGGTGCGGAATCTAGCCTAGAGGTGCAAGGGCTGCGCTTGGTGCAGACCCGAGCCGGGGATCGGTACGTGGAGTGCCGGATCAAAAACCCCAACCCGCATCCCATTGCGAATGCTCAGCTCGTCTTTTCGCTTTTCGACGCCCAAAACCGCCGGGTGGGACAGCTTGTGCTTTCCGTGCCGAGGCTTGAGCCGGGCCAGACGGTTACCTGTAGCCGTTACGTAGAGCTTCCCGAGGCGCGGACCGTGCGGCTGCGCAGGGCTGTGCGCTTCTAACGGCTAGCCGGATGCGACGGAGGGCGCGTATCTTGACCGGGTGACACTTTTTGTGAGCCCCTGCATCCGATGGAACGCAGGCCGGAACACGAGGCCAAACTCCTAGAACGGCTTCGGGCCGGGGACTGTCGGGCGTTCCGGGAGCTGGTCGAGGCCTACCAGGACAGGCTCTACGATCTGCTTTACCGGATGCTGCGCAATCGCGCCGAAGCCGAGGATGCGCTACAGGAGGTGTTCTTGCAGGCCTATCGGGGGCTACCCCGCTTCGATGGGCGCTCCAGCCTGTACACGTGGCTGTATCGGATCGCGACCAACGTCGCGCTGATGCGGCTCAGGCGCTTTCGGCCGAGCTTGATTTCGCTAGAAGACCCCCCCGAGGCGGCCGCTCAGGAGATTCAGGCCAGCCTGCAGACCAACGCCACCAACCCCCTGGCGCAGGTGCTCGCCGATGAGCTTCGGGAGCAGCTGGACCGCTGGCTGGAGGAGCTTCCGCCCTTGACCCGGCTTGTGTTCCTGTTGCGGGACGTCGAAGATCTCCCCATTGGGGAGGTGGCCGCTTTAACAGGACAGACCGAGTGGGCGGCCAAGGGCCGGCTCAAGCGGGCCCGGGCTCATGTGCGAAACCGGCTTGTGGCGTATATGCGGGAGCAGGGTCGATGAGCTGCCGGCAGTACATAGAACAGCTCTGCGAGCACTTCGAGGAGGCCCTCGACCGACCGGAGTGCGCTCGGCTGCGTGAACACCTGGAGGCCTGCCCGGAATGCCGGGCCTACTTGGATTCGCTGCGGCAGACCATCCGGCTCTATCGTCAACTGCGACACCAGGCCCCCGAGGATTTGTGCCGACGTCTCCTGCAAATGCTCGCATTAGAGGAGGACCAGTCGTGATCGGGCCGGAGACGACAATAGAGCACATCGTCCGAGACCATCCGGAGCTTGTGCCGGTACTCATGGATCATGGCATCGTCTGCGTGGTCTGCGGAGAGCCCGTATGGGGCACGCTGGAGGAGGTAGCCGCTTCCAAGGGCATTCGGGATCTGGAGCCGATCTTGCGCGCGCTGCGCGAACACCTGCGAGAACCCCCAACTGAGGAGGCCTCACGATGAACGCGCTACTGGATACGTCGACGCGCTACGGGCTTAAGCGCACCGTACCGTATGATTTTCAGCAGGCCGTAGAGCGGGTTCGGGCCGCCCTGGCCCAAGAGGGCTTCGGGGTGCTGACGGAGATCGATGTGCCCGCGACACTTCGCAAAAAGCTGGGCGTGGAAGATTTTCCCCCTTATCTGATCCTGGGCGCCTGCAATCCCCCCCTAGCCTACCGGGCCCTGCAGGCGGAGTTTGACCTGGGCTTGCTTTTGCCTTGTAACGTGGTCGTATACGAGCGCGACGGCCGCGTCACGGTGGCCGCCGTAGAACCCGAGGCCATGATGGAGGTGGTGCAGAACCCCGCCGTGGCCGAAGTGGCCCAAGAGGTGCGCGCGCGTCTGGAGCGGGTGCTGGAGGCGCTTTAACGCGGAGGTCGCTTTTGCAGCTGTTCAAAGTAGCGGCGGATAAGCGCCTCGTAATCTGGCGCGTATCCCGCTTCAAGGGCCCGTAGCAGATCTCGCTGCAGCCGGTCTTGCAGCTCCGGCAGCCGAAGCGGAGGTGGGGTTTCGCGATCCGGAGGCGTTTGGGCCGTGCGGCCCTGCCGGCGGGGCTCTTCGTCGCGCTCCCGAATAGAGCGCTGCGCGTCCAAGAGCCGCTGCAGGATCTGCTGCTGGCGTCGGACGGTTTGGCGATCCAGCTGGTTTTCCAGAAGCTCTCGGATCGTCTCCTGCATCTGACGAGCGATTTGATCCAGGTTCCCCAGAAGCTCACGGGCCCCGGAGCGCCTTTCTTGGCGGGCCATTTGTTCGATCTGGCGGCGGATCATCTCTTGTTGGAGGGCCATCTGCTCAAGCCGCTGCTGTAAGTCCACGGGAAGCCGTCCCTGCTGCAACTGGTTGAGCAGCTCTTGGATCTGCTGGTTGAGTCGGGCCTGTTGCTCGGCCATCTGTTGTAGTTGCTCAATCAGCTGGGGCATGGAAAGCATGCCGGCGGCTTGCCCGGCCTGCACTTGGCCGAGCACGTCGGCCAACATAAGGGCCAGATCGTTGAGCCCCTTCATGGCCCCCCGTTGGTAGCCGATGGCCTCAGCGGCCCGGAGCTCGGAGAGCGCCTCGATGGCCCGGGCCATCTCGGCCTGGGCCTCTCGGGAACGCCTTAGCACGGTTTCGTTCATCTCCGGCACGCGGCGCGACAGGGCCGATAAGCTGTCCGCAACGCGGGAGAAGTGGCGTCGGATTTGCTCTTGCTCCCGGGCCTGGGCCCGCAGCAGAGAGGCCGATTGCGCCTCCGGATTCAGCTGCCGCCGCAGGGCCTCCTGCCGTTGCGACAGGGCCAGCACCTCATCCAGAACCCGCCGCAGGGCCGCCGCGTTGAGCTGTTGCTGCTGCGCCTGAAGCTGCTGACTCAGCTGGGCCATCTGTTCGGCCAGCTGCCGAAAGCGCTCCTCTAGTCGTTCCAGCTCCGAAGCCGCCCGGTCTAGGTTCCCCCGACGAAGCTCCTCGGCGTTTTGGCGCATCTCGTCGGGAGCGGATTCCAGGCCGCGCTGCTGGCGTTGGACCTCATCGGCGGCCCGTTCGCGGCGCAGTTGGCGCAGGCGCTCTTCGAGTCGGCTCATCTCCTGTCGGAGCGCTTCGGCCCGGTCCGCGGCGCGCTCCTGCTCCTGGCCCAACCGCTGGCGTGGGGCTTCGTCGCGAGGGTCGATTTCGGCCGTCTGCCGGCGCAGCGCCTCTTCGGTGCGGGCCAGCTCTTCAGCCCGGCGTTGGATTTCGTCTAGCTGCTGCAAAGTCTGAGCCTGTCGCAGCAGTTCCAACGTGCGCTCCAGCCGCCTCCGAAGCTCAGCCTCGTTGATTTGCACGCGCTCCAGAAGCTGCTGAATCTGGGGCAGAGACAGGCGCTCCATGGCCTCCTGGAGCCGTCTTAGGGCCTCTTGAAACTCCGGATCCTGGATCTCTTCGAGAACCTGCCGCAGCTGCTCCAAACGCGCCAGCGTCTCCGGCGAAACAAGCCGGTTCTCCTGCAGATGCTGGCTCAGCGCAGCTGCCTGCTGGGCCAGCTCCAGGGCCTGCTCCTGCAGCGCCTCCTGCTCTTGGCGCAGCTGCTCCAGGCGGCGCTCGTCTTCCCAGCTCGGTTCTCCTTTGCGCCGAAGCTCCCGCTGAAAAGACTCGTAGGCCTGCTGGAAGCGCTGGGCGCGGGAGAAAAGCGCTTCTAGCGCCTGTTCCAAACCCTGTTGCGCCGCATCTGCAGCCGCATAGCGTTCCGCTAGCGTCGGAAAACGGACCGTAAGCAAGCCCGTCCGGGCCGCCTTGGGGCCGGATACCCTGTCGTTGTCCCGCACCTCCAGGTAGTACTCCAGCACGTCTCCCGGCACAAGGTCCAGGGGCCTGAGGTCCCAGTCCCAGCTCAGCTCCTGTATCGTCGGCTTGGGCCGCTCGATGGGCAGCTCCTGTGCCCTCCAGGCCGAATCCGCCTCCCCGTAGGAGGAGGCGCTGCGCCTATAGTAGAGCCTGAGGTCCAGGAAGCCCAGATCATCGGCGATGCGCACGCGCAGGGGCACCCGTTGGGCTTCGGTGAGCCGGAAATCGGCCTCCGGGCTCAGCACGGTGATCTGGGGCGGCTCATCCGGAACGGGCAGGATCCGATATGGAATCGGGTCCACCGTGGAAAGCCCTCGTTCATCCTGGGCCCAGATCCAATACGTGTCGGCCTGCTGCACGATGAAGCGGCCCCGAAGCCGGCTGCCCTGCGCTTGCAGCGGCAGGCTGCGGCTTGAGGCGAAGCGCACTTCAGCCCGCACAACGGCCTTGTTGGTAAGGGCTTCCAACAGGACCTGTGTGCCCACGGGGGCTACGATTTCGCCCGCATTGGGCTCTAGCGTCTGAGGAGGCAGAGCCATGTAGGCGGGGAAGATCAAACGCAAGGAGAGCTGCCGCACAACAGGGCGATCTACGACAGCGGCCGTAAACCAGCGGCTGCGCACTCCCTCGGCGGCGAGCCTATAGGCTAAAGGGGCGCGCACATCCGGCACGGTGTAGCGAAAGCGGCCCAGGGAGTCGGCGCTGAGCCAGACGGTGTCCGAGCGCACGACGCCTAGAGGGCGCAGCTCCAGAAGGGCCCGCCGAGGGGCGATGGCCCCCTCGGTCCGGGCCACGATCGCCAATGGCGATCCGCGCACCAGCTCGGCATCCGCCGGCTGCACGACCCACCGGAAAGGCTGGGGGCGTTCAAAGACCGCAAACGGATGCAGTAGTCTAAAGGCGGCCTGGGAAAACGGCTCCGGTCCCCCGGCTAAGGCGAGCCCATAGAGCGCCCAGGGCATGAGCGCCGCGGCCCAGCTGCGGGCCGAAATCGGCTGATCCAAGGCCGCCTCGATCGGGACGCCGCGCAAGCGAGCGTCCAACTGCTCCAGGGCCCGCTCCCAAAGCGCTCTTGAGGCCTCTTCGGGCACTCCGCGGCCTAGTTGCAGGAGGTTCACCAGCCGGTCCCCCACCTCGGATTGCACCCGGCCCACCCAGCGGGCGAGCTCCTCCAGCGAAACGGCCGAAAGCCAACCCGCACGCCTCAGCAGGGGAACAAGAACCCCATAGGAAAGCCATCCGGCCACCGCGGCCGCGCTCAACGTCCAGAAAAGCTGCCGCAAAAGGGGCGGGGTCCACAGCAGGGCCTCGCCCAAGGTGCCAAGCCAAAGCAAGGCCCCGGCTCCGCCTAAGACCTTGAGCCCCCCTTGCAAGGCCTGTCGGGCGTAATGGCGGGCGCGGATTCGATCCAGCCGTCTTGCCCAGCTCTGAGCGGGCCCGAAAAAGGGAACACCGGAGCGCATACTATCATCTGGAGTGCTCGCAGAGGCAACATAACGAAAGCGGGGCCGACGCGCAAGCCCGCGTGCGGCCCCATGGTCTGACTCTGCTTCGCATTTCTTAGCGGATTGTCGTGGCCTCGCTAATCCACTCGTAGCAGCCGTAGTTAATGAGGTAGCGCTCCCCTTCCTTCCAGCCTTTGAAGAATTTGTCCTCGGCTGTTGGGAAGTAACGCCGGTACTGCGCCTGCAGTTGGCTGGCGCGCGCGGCCGTGCCGGGATCACGCTTGGCCCGCTCTAGGTAGTCGTCCACAAGCCAATAGACGGCCCGGTCTTCACGCTCAAATTTGCCGCAATTCTGCACGGCTGTGGCGTATAAAGTGGCGATCAGCAGATACGGTTCGCCCCAGTTGGGGTCGATCTCCAGAGCCCGGCGCGCATATGTGCGAGCCACGGACAGGCGCCCCATGCTCTGATTAGCCAGGGCCATGTTGTAGTAGACGATCTTTCGCGTCTCCGCATCGGGGTTGAGCGCAAGGGCTTTTTCGTAAGCTTGCAGGGCCTGAGCGTACTGGCCGTCCTCCAGGTCCAACTGGCCTAGCATCACATAGAGCCTGGCCGAGGGCTCCAGGGTGAGGAGCTTTCTGCCGAGCTCCCGCATTCTGTCGCGCATACCCAGCTGCCGATACAGCTCCAGAAGCTCGCGCGCCAGGTCCACGTTGGTTGGGTTTTCGCTGAACTTGCGCTCCACGAACGCCACCCGATCTTCAGGCCGCCGCAGGAGCTGATTGCGGAGCTGATCGAAGTAGTCCTTTACCTCTGCGTTGTCCTTGTAGTGCGGTTCCGCCTCGTCCATAAAAGCCAGCGCCTCTTCTTGACGGCCCTGCCGCACCAGCTCGGCAGCCACATAAGAGGCGTAATAAGCAGGGGTACGATCCGGAGCCATACGGAAAGCTTTCAGGTACCATTCCACGATGGCCCCCTGGCTGTCTGGATATTCGGCCGCATGGCGCTGCAAGAAGCTACCCCGCATTAAGTACCAACGGGCCTCATCGAAATCGGAGACCTGGTGTTGCTTCATCACCGCGATGACCTGATCATGCAGGGCCAGGGCGGAGTCCAGGTAGGCCTTTTTTCGGGTTCCGTCCTTCTGCAGCATCGCCACCCCCTCGTAGATCTCCACGGCTCGCTCCCAGTTGCGATCAATCGGTACGGAGGCCGCTACCCGAAAGAGGGGACGGTTGCGGAGCATCCAGCGGATGTAGGGAAGCGCGCTTTCGTAGTCCTTGTTTTTGTAGTACTCGTAGTACAAACTGTATTGCGTCAAGGCCTCGGGGTCGTTGGGCACCTGCGCCTGGGCGAAGGCCGAGAGAACCAGATACCCGGACAGGAGCAGTCCGATGAAGGCGCTTCTCATGGGCGGATGACTCCTTTTGCTGCTACTCTATGCGGCGGCGTATGAACCATCGTTCGGCGTAGTTGAACACGAGGCTAAATCGGTATTGCCATTCTTGTACCAAACCGGCCGCCAGGGCGCCACGACGGCTGAGTTCTACGTTCAGATCAACCGTGGTCCGTGGATCCCGTGTCGGCAGGCCCAGGCCAAAACTCACCCCCCATCGGCTGATGGGCCGGTCGTGCACCACCAGAGGGGTTTGCTCGTAGAAAAAGCCAACGCGATAAATGATACGCTTTAGGTAGGTGCTAAGATTCTCTGGATCCGGAACCCAAAACCCCCCCACGCCTACGCGCCACAGGTCCTGCGCTCTGTCCCACTCTGCGGACAGGGTGTGCTCCAGACGGCTCCAGGGTTGGTAGGCGAAGGCCGTCTGCAAGCCCCACCGTTCCGCCACGTGCACCGCAGCTCCCAGGGACCAGCGGGCCGGAATCGTGACCCGCTCCGCCCCTTGCAGGCTTAAAGTATCGGTTTGAAGCGCGTTGGTAGCGATCTGCCCGTACTGCAGCGTCCAGGTGCGCCGGGCTTGCAGACGGGCTGGGGGGGCCCACTCGGCGGCCAGGCTCCAGACCGGTCCGCCCCGATCGCGCTCCCGGCGCACGTAGAGCATCGATAGGGAGCCACTCCAGCCCGTGTAACGGGTATAACGTTGGTAGCGGCTGTCCAAAAAAGCGGCGGCGCTGTCCTGACTAAATTGCACGTTCCATTGGTGGCTGATGGCGCCCATCCAGCGGTATAGACCCAGGCCCAAACTCCAACCCGGCAACAGCCCGGCGCCCATGCCCAGGGCGAGCTGGTGCAAGCCGCCATCGCCCTCAGCGCTCACCGTATAGGCTTGCGCCTCGACCTGACCGCTCTGGCGGATGCGATAACCCACCTGGCTGTATGGCCAGAACCCCAGACCCAATCCGATGCGATCTCCTATCGGAAAACCCAAGGCCACTTCGGCCAGGTTGCCGGAGAATAGGCGGGCCCGGTTCTGAGCGGAACGATACTCCCAGCCCTGCACGTACAGCCGAGCGCTGGCTCGGGTAAACGATAGCGCTGCCCATGCGGCCGGAAGTCCGAGATTCCAATCCCGCTCCGAGACGCTGGCCAGTCCGCTATGGCCCATGGCGGCTGAGGCCCCCGAAGCCGGCACCCACAAGTCCCCTATGCCGAAACGGGAGTACACGGAGCCGGTCCAGCCTGCTTGCGCCCACGCGATCGTCGCGCTCGCCCATATTGCGCCCGCAACGCACGCCCACCGCATGTTATCGCTCCGTCATCGCAGCCGGGGCAGAGGACCAAAACAGCTCCAGGCGGGGTCTGCGCCCGACCTCCCCCTCTGGTCCAATCAAGACAACCCACCCCAAGGTAGCTTTCTCAGAAGCCGCCATTACCAGCAACGGACGCGCAGGAACGCGGCCCAGAACCAACTCTTGGATGTGGGCGGACAAAGCGGAGCTGGAAAAGGCGAACCCCCCCTCCCGCTCCCGATAGTTACCGATGGCCAGCAAACGGTCCGGCTCCCCGGATTCCGTGCTCGTGTACAGCTCTAGACTCCGCAAAGGCTCCCAAAAACGGCCGGGCTGCGGCTCAATGGGCCGCGCATACAGCCACACCACGGCGCGATGCACGGCGGCCTTGGGTGGAAGCGAGGGGGAAAAAGAGGCCAAAACCCGACTGCCCACCCCCCCCTGTATGAGCGCGCTCGGGGGGGCAGGGCTCAGACGCCGCACGGCGTTTGCGCGACCCTTTATGAGGAGCGAAAGAGAATCCCGCACCCCCTCTCGGCTGTACCAGATACGCACAAACGAACGCGCCGCATTGAAGCCCACAGCGGCTTGCCCTTCTAGCAGTTCCAGGGCAAAGCCGTGTATGCGGCTGGTGAACTCCGCCTCACTTGAGGCGGCAGCCTGAAACAGGGCTGTCCAAGAAGCCGAAAGCGGTATCCGCACCAGGCTATCCCGTGACGAAAAGGGCGCCGAGAGGCCCACTACCTCCCCCGCAGGCAGCGTGGTATCGGCGCGAAAGCGCGCATCGCTCCAGGGCTGGGTAAGGAGCCGCAATCGCAGCCGCAGTGTGCCTGTGGTATCCCCGTATGTTGCTTGGCGCACCAGACGCAGTTCGGCTCGCAGCTGGTAGTCGGCCAAGTTGGGCAACACCACGGTGGGGTATTCTAAGCTCAGGTAGGCCTGGGCTTCTAAGGCGCCCGTAAGCGGATGCTCGAGACGACCCACAAGCAGCACGCTCGCCTGGCCTGTAAGGGGACGGGCCGATACGGGGCGTAGCGCGCTCGCCTCAACAGCCTGCGCTTGCGGCTGTACCCGATCGGAGGCGGGCTGCACTTCGGTTCCGGTCTCGTTGACCACATCGCAGCCCAGGAGGGCCACCAGAGCGAGGCTTGGAATCAGCAGGTGCAGGTAACGCAACGGCCAGCCCTCTCTAGCTACTCTTGCCGATCAAGACATGTGAGCTTCACAAAGGCCATCCCCCGCCCCGCTTACGCGCAACCACTACGACATGATTACGAAGCTAGCTTGCGATAGAGCTCGGCGTACACGTCCACCATGTGCTCGATCGGCCCCTCGACCGCGATGGCTCGACTTAGCGGCAGCGTCGCCGGATCTAAATGGGGAGCTGTGGTCGAGACCGCATCGGCGTACAACAGACCGCCGTGCAACAGGTCTACGTGCCCATTTTGGGCCAACGGCGCGCGTTCTAATTCCTCCTCCGGCAACCCGATTTTGGACAGCAGCATCTGCTTGGGAAACTGCGTAGGCAGGTCCCAGTTGTGAACAGTGTAGATCGTCTTGGTATGGGCGAAGAGGGGATCATGCCGGTAGAGGGTCTTCAGATAGACCGGAATGAGGCTGGCCATCCAGTCATGGCAGTGGATGATGTCCGGACACCAACCCAGCCGACGAATCGTCTCTAGCACCCCTCGGGAGAAGAAGATCGCCCGCTCATCGTTGTCCGGGAAAGGTTCCCCGGTCTGTTCGTCGGCCAGGATGCCGCGGCGCTTGAAATAGCGTTCGTTATCCAGAAAGTACACCTGCAATCGGGCGCTGGGGATGGAGGCCACTTTAACTTTGAGCATCTCCGTTCGGTCGCCCACAGGCACCTCAATACTGGAGAGCCGGATCACCTCATGCAGGCGGTTGCGTCGATCGCTGATGAAGCCATACTTGGGCAGCATGATCCGGATCTCGTGACCTTGTAGTTGCAGCGCCTCGGGCAGGGAACGGATGAGATCGGCCGCGTCAGTGAGCTTGGCAAACGGGGTCATCTCGCCGGCCGCGAACAGCACGCGCAGGGACTTACGCATAGGTCTTCTTAGGGAGAACGCTCCACCGATGCCTTATTCAGCGTAAAGATACGCATCTCGGCGCCCATTTGCCAACCGGAGGGCGCGCTCAGTCCCATTCCAGGGCGCGTAGCGACAGCATCAGACAAACATCTCGGCTGATTTGATGCCGATCGGCGGTGTCGGGCACATCGACCGGCAGCACGTACAAGAGCGCGATCTGCGGTGTGATGGCGAAAAGACGCGCGCGCAGCGTGATCTCCAGGGGTACGCCCCAAGAGGGATGCTTGAGGACGTTCTGGAGCGGATTAGCGATCTCCCGGGAGCCCTCGAGGACTGTGTATTGACCGAGCAAGCCACCGTCGAACGCGTAAAGAGCACACCAGAGCCAGCCATGCTCCTGTGCCAATTGAGCAAGATAAGCATCCAATAAGCCTCTGGTGGGCGGATCGACCATGGCCCCCCTTTGCGTTGATATGGCGCCTGGTTGCAAGACGCCCATGGGGCCACCCTCTCAGATATCATGCCATCTTACGTTTGGTTTTGCTGGCCCTCCAGATGGGCCACACGGAGGCGGTTTTGGGCACGCGCAAGCGCCGCCTGAGCGCGGACGCGATCGACGTCGGGACCGTCCTCTTTGAGCCGCCTCTGGGCGCGATCAAAGGCGGCCTGGGCGCGCCGCACGTCGATCTCCTCGGCCGCTTCCGCCGTTTCGGCCAGCACCACTACGCGCGGGCCCTTTACCTCTACAAAACCACCGCTTGTGGCAAAGTAGCGCTGCACTCCATTCGGAAAGACCACTTTTAGGACCCCCACGCCGATCTGGGCCAGCATAGGGGCGTGCCCGGCCAGTACCTGAAATCCCCCAAGCACCCCCGGGGCGGAAAGCGAGACCACCTCCCCGCTATAGACCACGCGCTCCGGGGTGACGATTTCCAGATGAAAGCTCTTGGCCATGGCGTGCACCGTTAGGCGGCTGCTTGAGCCAGCATGCGCTCGCCCTTCTCGATGGCCTCCTCGATCGTGCCCACCATGTAGAAGGCCCCCTCGGGCAGGTGATCCAGCTCACCGGATAGGATCATCTTAAAGCCCCGGATCGTGTCGGCGATCTTCACGTATCGGCCCGGCGTGCCCGTGAAGGCCTCGGCCACGTGGAAAGGCTGGCTCAAGAAACGCTGCACCCGGCGAGCGCGGCTGACAACCAGCTTATCCTCCTCGGAAAGCTCATCCATGCCCAGGATGGCGATGATGTCCTGCAGGTCTTTGTAGCGCTGCAGGATTTGCTTAACGGCCTGGGCCACCTCGTAGTGCTCCCGACCCACGATGCGGGGATCCAAAATACGGCTTGTGGACTCCAAAGGATCGACGGCGGGATAGATCCCCAGCTCGGCGATCTGGCGCGATAGCACCGTCGTGGCATCCAGGTGCGCAAACGTCGTAGCGGGGGCCGGATCCGTAAGGTCGTCAGCCGGCACGTAAACGGCTTGCACCGAGGTGATCGAGCCGCGCTTGGTAGAGGTGATGCGCTCTTGCAATTCCCCCATCTCCGTGGCCAGGGTCGGCTGGTAGCCTACGGCGCTCGGCATGCGCCCTAACAAGGCCGATACTTCCGAGCCGGCCTGCACGAAGCGAAAGATGTTGTCGATGAAAAGCAGCACATCCCGACCGCCCTCATCGCGGAAGTACTCGGCGATCGTAAGACCCGTCAGGCCCACGCGGGCGCGCGCCCCAGGCGGTTCGTTCATCTGGCCGAAGACGAGCGTGGCCTGCGAACCCTTAAGGGCTTCGTAATCCACTAAAGACAGATCCCAATCGCCTGTCTCCTGGAAGTGGCGCCGGAAACGCTCCCCGTAGTTGATGACGCCCGACTCGATCATCTCCCGCAGCAAATCGTTGCCCTCTCGGGTGCGTTCCCCCACACCGGCGAAGACCGATAGCCCCGCGTGTTGCTTGGCGATGTTGTGGATGAGCTCCATGATGAGCACGGTCTTGCCTACGCCGGCCCCGCCGAAGAGCCCAATCTTGCCTCCTTTCGCGTACGGTTCCAGCAGATCGATGACCTTAATGCCGGTTTCGAACATCTCGGTCTGGGTGGAGAGCTCCTCAAAACGCGGCGGGGGTCGGTGAATCGGAAGCCGGCCCTCCGCCTTAGGGGGACGCAGCCCATCGATGGGCTTACCTACGACGTTGAAGAGCCGACCACGGATCTCCTCCCCGATCGGGATCGAAATGGGTTCGCCTGTGTTGAGCACCTCCATACCGCGTACCAAGCCATCGGTGGAGTCCATGGCCACGGCGCGTACGCGGGACTCACCCAGATGTTGCTGCACCTCCAGGACTAGCTCAGAGCCGTCTTCGCGATACACCAAGAGCGCGGTTAGGATTTCCGGCAGTTGGCCCTCGGGGAAATCTACGTCCACTACGGGCCCGATGACTTGCGCGATTTTGCCTTTGCCTTTATCCATCGATGCCGCTTCCTGTTTACCCGAAATCGCTTTTTGAGGAAGTCGGGCAAAGTTAGCCCGGACCGCTACCGAAAAACAACCCGGACTCCTTCGGGGCTACGAGAGCACGAAACGCTCTCCAGGCTTAAGGGCCCCGATGAAAGCCTCCAGAAGCCGAACGGCTCCGGCCACATCGGCCAAATGTACGGTCTCCACAGTGGAGTGCATGTAGCGCATGGGAATGGACAGAAGCGCGCTCGGAATGCCCCCCCGCTGATCGAAGATGTCATCTGTGTCCGTGCCCGTGGTCAGGCTTGAGGCCTCATGCTGCACGGGAACTTGAGCGCGTTGGGCGGCCTCCAGAAGCCGACGCACCAGCGTGGGATGGTTGACGGGTCCGTGTGTGAGGGTGGGGCCTTTGCCCAGGCGCACATCCCCGTGCTGCCTGCGCTCTATGCCGGGGGTGTCGGTCGCATGCGTGACGTCGATCACCACCGCCGCATCGGGCCGAAGCCGGTAACCGATCATGCGCGCTCCGCTGCCGCCTACCTCCTCTTGCACGGTGCTGGCCGCGATCACGGTGGCCGCGGGCCGCTCGGAGGCCTCGGCCAGCAGGCGCAGCACCTCTCCCAGCACGGCTCCGCCGATGCGGTTGTCTAGCGCCCGACCCACCACGAGCTTTTCATCCCAAAACCAGGGCTCATCGGCATATACGATTGGATGTCCGACCCGAATCCCTTTCTGTTCGACCTCCTCCCGGCTCTGCGCCCCAACGTCAACGTAAAGCTCATGCCATTTGGGGACGGTTTCGTCTTTGTTCTCGCGCAGATGGATGGCCGTATGCCCCACTACCCCGGGCACGGGCCCCTGTTCGGTGAGCACGTATACGCGCCGCGAACGCGCCAGGGCCCGATCCGCGCCCCCGATGCGACCGACCCAGAGGAAGCCCTGCTCGTCGATATAGCGCACCATAAGCCCGATTTCGTCTATGTGGGCCTCGAGCAGGATCCGCGGACCCTCAGGGCTTGCCCCCTGTCGAATAGCCCAGGCGTTGCCATACGCATCGCTCTGCACCTCATCGGCCCAAGGGCTTACGAAGGCGATCCAGCGACGCTGCCCCTCCCACTCGAAGCCAGATGGGGTTGCGGTCCTGAGGATGGCCTCTAGATATTGCCGCGTGCGCTCATGCAGCATTCGCGCTTTCTCCCGCTTTCGATAGCAGCAAAGTTAGCCGACCGCTCTCAGAGGCCGCAACATGGTACAGCATCTATGGCGTCTTTGGCCACTTTTTGCGTCATTTCTGGGAGCTTGTACCGACCCCGGGGATAGCCCCGAGCGGCGCCTGGCCGAGCGCGCCGCCCGAGAAGCTCGGGTGCTCATGGCCGTGGCCGCGCATCCGGACGACGAGGACGGCTTTACGCTGCTCTACTACCGCCACCGCTACGGGATGCGCACGTACACGGTATATCTGACGCGCGGGGAGGGTGGGCAGAACGCAATCGGGCCTCAGCTTTATGAGGCCCTGGGCGCTTTGCGCGCGCAGGAAACCGCGCGCGCGGCCGCGATCTTGGGCACGGTGCCGTATTTTCTGAACTTTCGCGACTTCGGTTACTCCAAGACGGCCCAAGAGACCTTCGCGCTCTGGGGAGGGCGACAGGCCGTCGTAAACCGGCTTGTGGCGGCGATCCGGCGCTTTCGGCCCGATGTGATCATCACGAACCACGACACCGTCACCACAGGTCCTAGCCGACAGCACGGACACCACCAGGCCGCGGCGCTGGCCCTGTGGGAGGCCCTCGGCCGGGCCGCGGACGCCGGCTATGCGCCGGAGCTTGGCCCTCCATGGCGCGTTCGACGGCTGTTTGTGCGCCTCTGGGATCCCCGTCAGGGCTTCGACGTGGCTCTACCCGTTTTTGAACGCGACCCCGTTACGGGCCGCACCTTTGCGGAGGGGGCTCGTCAGGCCCTGCGCCAGCACGCCAGCCAGGACATGGTCCGCGTGGCGGATACGCTTCGAATCCGCTATACGTATTACCGGCTTCTGTGGTCGGCCGACGGGTCGCGGCCGAACAACGACGACCTTTTCTGGGGAATCAGGCGCGATCTGAGCCCGGCGGAGCGTCGAGAGCTTGAAAACAAGCGCATCCTGGCGCGCCTGGGCACGCGCCTTTGGGTGCAGCCGGAGGACTCGATCGTCTCTCCCGGTCAGACGACGCGCCTGCGGTTTTTTGCTCAACGCCTTACCATCCCCAATCCCGTGCTACGGCTCTACTGCGAAGGGCGCGAGCTGGGCCGCTGGCCCGTTCCGGCAAGCGGCCGCCTGGAAGTAACGCTTCGCGTGCCGGCCGATGCCCCCCTGACTTATCCGCTTGAGCGCTATCAGTACGGTTGGCCGGATCCCGTCTATTACCCTCTGCGCTATGTCATCAGACCAGCTGTGCCTACAGAAGCTCTTCCCGAGGAGATCAGTGGGCCGATCCCGGTTTTGATCGCGGCTCCCGTGGTGTTGCGGGCCGAGGCCTGGCAATGGCTTGCCGAACCCAACCCCCAACTGCGCCTTATGCTAGAGGTCGCCCATTGGCGCGGCCAGGCCCCTCGGCTTACGATCCAGCGCATACCCGAGGGCGATACGCTCGGTGTATGGATCCGCGATCCCCTGGGCCCGGGCAGGCGTCGGGAGGTGCGCATCGGGCTGCGGCGCTGGCGCCCCTTGGAGGGAGAGCACCGGTTTCGCATCTGGGCCTCCGGAAGCCCGGAGACGCTTTCGGTTACCGGGCGCTATTATCGGCTGAGCCTGCCCGCGCAGGTGCGCGTAGGATGGATCCCGGGCCTGGAGCCGGGCACCGAAGGGGGGCTCAGAGCCCTCGGAGCGCGCTATGAGGTGCTGGACTCGGCCACACTGGCCCGGGGGGATTTGAGACGGTATACCGCCATCCTCATCGGGGTGCGCGCCTACTATCATCGAGCCGACCTAGGGCGGTATAACGGCCGCCTTCTGGAGTACATCCGCCAAGGGGGCCACGTGGTGGTGCTCTATCAGCGGCCTCCGGAGTGGAACGGGCTCTCCTGGCCCCCGTATCCGATCCGGATTTCAACGCGCCGCGTAAGCCGGGAGGACGCGCCTGTGCGCCTGTTGCGCTCCGATCACCCTCTGTTGCGCCATCCCTACAGGCTAGATGCGAGCATCTGGCGGGGCTGGGTGCAAGAGCGCGGCCTGTATTTTCCGGACACCTACGCGGCGGCCTACGAAGAGCTTCTGGAGATGGCTGATCCGGATGAAGCCCCCCTGCGCGGCGGGCTCTTAGTTGCTGCCTACGGACGCGGCAGCTATCTTTACACGTCCCTAGCCTGGTATAGGCAATGGGAGCTATACCATCCCGGCGCCTTGCGCGCTTTAGCTAACATGCTCGCCTATCCTTTGTATCGCCAGGCCCAAGCCGAAGGGAGGTAGCCCATGGCCGTCCCGTTTGAACGCCCCATCATCTACTGCGAGGGGCACTTCGACTCATACGGCTGCAAAACGGGAAACGGGATTCTGCGCTACGGCAACAAACGCGTGGTGGCGATCCTGGATAGCACCTCCCGTTGTCGGCAGGCCTCCGAGGTGTTGGGATCGGGATACGAGATCCCGGTGGTGCGCACGTTGCAACAGGCCCTGGCTTACGGGCCCGATAGCCTCCTTATCGGCACAGCCGGCAAAGGCGGGGAACCGACCCCGGAGATGTTGGAAACGATACGCGAAGCCATTCAGGCCGGGCTGCACATCATACATGGGCTGCATGTGCACATCGGCGAGCTTCCCGAATTTCGCGAGCTTGCGGCCCGGCATGGGGTGCGGATCTGGGATACGCGCAAACCTCCGGCTCGGCTGCCGGTGGGATCCGGGCGCGTGGCGCGCGAACTGAGCGTGCCCGTTGTGCTTACGGTGGGCAGCGACTGCTCCCTGGGCAAGATGACCGTGACGCTGGAGCTGCACCGCGAAGCCGAGGCTCGGGGGCTGCGCTCGGCCTTCATCGCCACAGGCCAGACGGGTATCATGATCGCCGGTTTTGGGGTGGCTGTCGACGCCGTGGTGAGCGACTTTATGGCCGGAGCCGTCGAAGAGCTTATTCTGGAGCAAGCGCCTGGTAAGGATATCATCTTCGTCGAGGGCCAGGGCGGCATCCTGCATGCCGGCTACTCGGGCGTGACGCTTGGGCTTTTGCACGGAAGCATGCCCTCGCACATGATCCTTTGTCATCAGCCCGGACGCCGTTGCCATAAGTACACGGACTGGCCCATACAGCCGCTCTCCACGTACATCCATCTCTATGAGGCGCTTATAGCCCCCTTCCGGCCCGCCAAGGTCGTGGGCATCGGACTCAACACATGGGGGATGGGCGAAGAGGAGGCCCGGCACGCAATCGAGGAGGTGGAACGCCAAACCGGGCTACCGACCACAGACGCTGTGCGTTACGGGGCGGCTAAGCTCTTAGAGGCCATTTTGCGGACCCCCGTGTCCCGCCCCCAGCCGGTGGGGGTCTGCTAACCCGGCGGCCAGCCCATCTGGCGGCCTCCGAGCAGGTGCAAGTGCAGGTGATAGACCGATTGGCCCCCTTCCGGATTGCAATTGAAGACGAGCCGATATCCCCGCTCCGCTATCCCCTCTTGACGGGCCAGGCGTTGGGCGACCAGCACCATGTGGCCGACGAGTTCGGCCTGATCTGGCTTTAGGTCGTTCAGCGTCGCAATGGGCTCCCGGGGCACGATCAAGATGTGCGTAGGCGCTTGCGGGTGGATGTCCCGAAAGGCCACCACGCGCTCGTCCTCGTAGACGATCTGAGCGGGGACCTCCTTGCGCACGATCTTGGCGAAAATCGTCTCGGCCATGGCGCACTCACTCCAGACGAAACCGAAACGTGATGACGCCGCTTTGGGGCAGCTGAGGCATATAAGCGGGCAAGGGGTTGAAGCGCCACTCTCGAAGCGCTTGCATGGCGGCCCGCTCCAGCTCCGGCGGCCCCTTCTGCAGGGGGATCATGCTGATGACTCGCCCCTGTGGATCCACGGTAAAGCGGATGCGGATCTCCGCTTCGACTTTGACCGGATACTCCGGCAACCGCTGTCGGAGGATGCTGCGCGCGATGTTGCCGTCCCAGACGAGCAGAAAGGGCGCGGCGCGGTCCGGATCCAGACCGGCTCCGGGGCTGCCCTCGGCCATCTTGCCGGAGCCTTCCGGCCCGCCGCTTGCGGGTGCACCTTCGGCGCGCTCCGGAACGCGGCCCATACCCACTTCGCTTCCCTGACCGGAACGCTCCGGGGCCGGCTGAGAGCGGCTTGGCTCTGGGCTGGAGCGCTCCGGGCGCACCTCAGGGGCGGTGGGCACCTGGATCCGCTCCGGGCTTTGCAGGGGCGGCTGTCGGGGGGCCTCCACGGGCCGGGCCGGAGGTTCCGGAATGCGCGGCGGCTCAGCGGGCTGGGCTGCGGCCTCCTGGGTGGCGCCAGCTGTCGCCTCGGCGGCGGCTTCGAAAGCGGCCGTTGCCTGCGGGACCGCACGCACGGGCCTGCCCTCTCGGAACGGCCCGAACTGGACCTCGATAAGCCCTATCGGGCCTACTTCTGAGCGCACTACGATGAGCCAAAAGGCAAGGGCCAGCGCCGCGTGCAAAGCCACGCTGCCCGCCCAGGCGATCCGCTCCTCTGGGGTGCGCATCAGGGTCTTTCCGGTTCTGTAGCGATCCAAATGCCCATCCCGAGAGCCCGGGCTACGTTCATGACCCAGACGGCGTCCTCGACCGTGGCGGCCCGATCGGCTTGCAAAACCACGACAGGACGAGAGAGGTGCTCGCGCTTGGCGGCCAGCCGAGCCCCCAAAGCGTCACGGAAGACCGGCTCTCCATCCACGAAAAAGCGCCCGTCTCGTGTGACCGCAACCGTTACGTACTGCCCCTCCTCGATGGGACCGGTTTGGGCTTGGGGCACGTTGACCCGGATCCCAAACTGGGTTACGAAAGAGGAGGTAAGCAGGAAAAAGATCAGCAACAGCAGCACGATGTCGGTCATCGAGGCCAAGGTGAACGTGGCCAGCGGCGGGCGACGACGCGCGATCACAACCCTAGCCATAAGTTTCGGCTCCTATAGGCCGCGCGCTCCCGGCCGAACAGGCTCCTCGAGCAGATCCAAGAAGCGCGTGGCCGCCTCTTCTAGCTCGAAGACCATTCGGTTGACCCGGCTGTTGAGGTAGTTGTAGAACGCATAGGCCGGAATGCCTACGGCCAGCCCGGCGGCCGTGGTGATAAGCGCCTCCCAGATCCCGCCCGCCAGCACGCTCGGGTTCACGTTGCCTTGTAGGGCTTGGATCTGCTGAAAGGCCTGAATCATGCCCGTAACTGTACCTAGGAAACCCAGCAGCGGGGCGATACCCGAAATCGAGGCCAGCAAATCCAGGCGACGTTCCAGCGCAAAAGCCTCTTGCCGTCCGGCCTGCTCGACGGCCTCCTTGATGTCTTCGATCGGACGCCCGAGCCGCTCAAGCCCCCGCTTAAGCACGCGCGCGATCGGGCGATCGACCTCTTCGCAAACGGCGATGGCCTGTGCCACGTCACCGGCCTGCAGCAGGGCGTGGATCTGGCGCAGGAAGGGCGGGATCTCCATGCGGGCTCGCCGCAAAACCAGCCATCGCTCCAAAATCACAAAGACGGCCAGAACCGAACAGAGGGCGATGGGGATCATGAGCCAGCCGCCCTTAAGCAGCATATCCCACAGGCTCATGGCCTGCTCCGGGGCTACAGGCAGCTGCACTAGCGTATCGGCAGGGTTAAGCAAGGGGGCTTGCCAGGGCATCCACACGGCGTGTAGCTCCTTTCTTGCTGCGCTACCGGACAAGACGCCAGATCCAGGCATCGGAGCGGCCGAGCCGGTCGATCAGCTCACGCCGGCGTGTTTCAGCCTCTCGACGCGTTGGAAATTGGCCGATTACGAGTCGAAAGCGGCGGCCTATGGGCGTCTGTGCAGGTAGGATGGTAGCTTCTACCCCAGAGCGCAACAACCGTTCCCGGTCGGCTTGGGCCTCCTGTTCCGTTGGCCAGGAGGCGAGCACGATCGTAAAACCGCCGGCCCCTGCCTGAACAGGCCTGCGCAGCCAGTCCGGGACGGCACGCTCGGACCTGAAGGGCTCCGCTGAGGACGGGGCCATAACGCTTGCCAGCGTATCGGTCCTAACCGTATCCGCGGAAAATAGGTCCAAGGCGCGCGGGGCCTCGGCGACCGAAGGCGGCACGTTAGGACCCGCTTGCGGGGCTCCGGGGTGCTGCCCCCGGAAGTACCACCACGTTCCTACGGCGGCCAGGAGGAGCCCAAGACCCAACAGCCACCAGACGGGGATTCCCTTTGGAGAGCGAGGCGAAATTTGAGCTGGATTGCGCATGCGAAGGCGCGCCGGGGGGGGCTCATACCGGGGCCGCTCGGACCATGCGCTGCCTTGCCGGTCGGGCCCCTCGACGGAGAGACCGCCCCACGCGATGGGGGTGTAGGTCTCTTCTGCTTCCTCCCTGGGGAAGTCCACTTCCCCCTGCTGTTGCAAGCCCTCTGAATAGATCTGCGCTTGCTTCCATTCTGGCGAGGTGGGACTTCCCTCCTCCGAATCCGCCTCGCCGGAATCCGCTTCGCCGATTGTGTCCGGCAGCTCCCAGGATTCAGAGACGAGCAGGGGTTCAAGACCCGCATATTTATCGTTTACGGCCTGCGCCAGATCGGGATCGGGCTCGAAAAGCAAGGCCCCCTCTGAAGTCCTCCGAAACCAACCCAGGCCGGGCCAGTGGGCCTGGCCGGTTCTTCGCAGCTCGGCCTGGAGCCCCTCTATGCGGGCCTGCAGCCAAGCGCGCGCTTCTTCGGGCGATGCCCCTAACAAGTCGGCCAAGCGATGTATCCAAGCCTCTGCGCGCACCTTATCCCTCTAGCTTTCAGATTCGAAGATCACCCGATCCGCAGGCGGCAAGAGGTAGATCTTGCCGTCCGGGCCGGGCTCGCGCCGGCTTTTGTGGTGCACGACTTTGAGTTTCCCTAAGCCCGGCAGGCGCACAACTTTGCGCTCCAGCAGAGCCTGTCGGATGACCGTGGCGGCGACAGTATCGAAGTGTTCGGGCAACGGCTCCATGGGTTGCGACTCTCCTACCAACGCACCCATAGTCCCATGCGGCTGTCTATGGGTCGCTCTGGGTAGTATTCCCATCTATAGTACGTTTGGTTGAGCAGATTCTCAAGCCGCACGTAAAGCCCGGCGAAGCGGCTCAGGCGAGCCGACAGCTCGGCGCTCACCCATAGGTAGGCCGGTAAAGAGCGGTAAGCCAAAGCCACAGGGAGCGCGGGGCCAACGGGGGAGGCCGTCCGGTCCTGGCCGACCGTCCGAAGGCCCACGTAACGCGCCTCGGCCGATAACACAACACCGGTGGGAAAGGCGTACCCAAGCTCAACCTGCGCACGCCAATCCGGCGCGTAGAAAACCGGACGGGAGCCGGCCTGCCGGATCCGCTCATAGCGCCCCAGAGCCTGCGCCCAAAGCCCGCTCGGGGGGCGCAGGGCGAGCGTGACCTCGCCGTATAGCTGGGCCACCTCGGGTGCGCGCCCCACTGCGAAGCGGCCCGGCGCTATGGCCTCTGGATAGGCCCAGTTGCGCCACCATGCCCATCCCGCGCGCCCGTGAACGCGAAAAGGGCCAAACAAATAGGCGTCTATGCCGAGATCGACCCGATACGGGGCGCGCGGCGTTGTCTGCCCGCTGCGGGGGTCTACATGAGGCATCTCCTCCAAGAGCGGACCCAAACCGGCCTCCAGCTTAAGCTCCCCCTGCAGGCGAGCCCACAAGGCCACTTGAGGGCTCAGGCGGTAGGCAATCCGCGCGTAGGGGCTAAGCTGTTCCCCCGGTAGCGAGTCGGCTAGACCGCGAAACAGATCCCACTGCAGCCCCGCATCGACGGCCCAGCCGGAAGAGGGCTCAAAGGAGCCCACCAACCGAGGGCTCATGCGCCACCCAGAGGCCGTTTGCATGCGCTCCTGAGGGGCCTGGACGTGTTCATAGGTGAGCTCCAGGCGCAGCCCAGAGCCGGTGCCCCGATAGCCCAAAAGCGCGTAAACGCGGCCATGGCGGCCGGATAGCCGCACTTTAGCCGGGATGCGCAGGCTGGAGTCCGCCACCCAGTCCGGACGGTCCAGCAGAGTATCCAGCAGCGCCCGGTCCGCGCGCAGCGCAGCTTGTAGGTCGACTAGCCATCCATAGGCCGCCTGAGAGCGCAGACGAGCCTGCCCTATAACGCTTGAAAGCCGGCGAGGGAGCTCGAGCTTGGGCACCCCGTAGAGGCGATAGCCGTGATCCCGACCCGTGAGCGCTAGCTCCATCGTCCACGGAGCCCTGCTCAGAGGGATGCGGGGCAGCCCCAGGAAGGCGAGCTCCAGCTCATCACGACGGAAAGCCGCGTTCGGCTGATGGCCTTGGGAGGAACGATGCGTATACCGAAGCATACCGAAGACATGGGAAAGGGGCCGCGGAGCAAACTCCAGGTCCAGCTCAGGGGATACGAAGCGTCCATAGCCACCCCGCAGGCTTACGCGCGAAGGCGGTTCCGGGATGCGCACCCGTGGGGGGCGCGGCTGCGGGCGGTCTGCCGTAGACCCCAGAGCAAGCTGCACGGCGGAGTCCCGGCGCAACACGTACGGCCCCCGCAGGGTATCGAGCTGCAGGCGACGAGGGGTGAGCTCAAAGCCCGTAAGCGGTTGCCGCTCTAAGGAGGGCAGCTCGATCCGCAGCTCCCCCCGTACCTCCACGGCCCTCGGGGTGAGCTCCGGCAGCCGGGTCGTGTCGGGACGCATCCCCTGGGCTTGAAGCGCGATCGGAGCTAGAGAAGCGCTCACGAGCAGCAACAACGAGCGCATGCTCATCTCCGCGGATTTGCCCTTTGCAGGGCCGCTAGTTCGCGCGCGGCCTCCAGGGCGGCCTGCGTGCCGGGATAATCTTGCAGGATGGACTCATAGAGCCGGATCGCCTGGGCTCGGTTGCCCATATCGCGCAGCGTGTGGGCCTGCTCCAAGCGGGCTCGGACGACCCATTCGAGCTCCCCACCGAAGACGATCCCCACCCGATTGAAGGCATCCACGGCCTGCGCCAGAAGCCCTCGACGCCGATATAGGATCCCCAGCCGGAACTGCGCCTCCGCGCCCGGATCGGCCTGACCCGCGTTGGCCACTTTTTGGTATAGCCGCTCGGCCTCCTCCAGACGGCCTTGGGCTTCAAGAGCCCGGGCCATAACGAGCTCGGCCCGCAGAACCGTGAGAGAATCGCCCCCGTCGCGGCCCAGGGCGCGGCGTAGGAGCTGCTCGGCCTGCGCCGCATTGCCTAGCTCCAGATGGGCCTGCGCCTGTCCTACGAGGGCCGAAAGCCGCTCCTCGGCCGTGCGTGCAGCTTGCTCCCAAAGCTGGTAGACCCCGATCGCCTGCCGGTAGCGGCCCTGCTCCAGGTATAGCTCCCCGAGTTGGCGCAAGGCGTCGCGGCGCTGATCGGCGCCAGGGAAATCGCTTACCAGGCGCTGCCAGGTGGCGATGGCCTCCTCCAATCGACCCAGCTGCCGATAGGCGAAGCCCAGGTTGTAGTAGGCCTCCGGAAGCCGTCTTGTGCCGCGTGCCGTTTCGATAAAACGCCTTAAGGCCCGGATGGCCTCTTCGTAGCGGCCCGCCTGCAGGCGAAGCTCCCCGATCCGATACCTGAGCTCCTCCACTAGCGGGTTATCCGGGTTTTGGGCGGCAAAACGCTCCAGGAGCGCCTCGCCTTGCTCGGAACGCCCCAAGGCCTCATAAGCGTACTGCGCGCTTGAGATCGCTTCCACCACAAGCGGATGTTGGGGGTATTGGCGCACAAAATCCTCATATGCGCGGACCGCCTCCTCCAGCCGGCCCGCGTTATAGTAGGCGTCTCCGATATTGTAGAGCGCCTGTGGGGCGAACGGGCTTGCGGGGTTTTGCGAACGCAGCCGCTCGAACTCCGCGATGGCCTCCGGGTAGCGGCCTAGCCGAAAATAGATCCAGCCGATCTGATAGTGCGCCTCATCGGCGTAGGCCGAGGACCGGTATCGCTCTCGCAGCAAGCGCAGCAGCCGGATCGCCTCCTGGGGGCTGTTGCCATAGTAGCGGGCCATAGCTTGCTGAAAAAGCGCGTAGTCGGCCCCAGCCCCCCCGCGGTCGATGACGGCTTGATAGGCCGCGATGGCCTCTGCGTATTGCTTGAGGGCGAAATGCGCATCCGCTAGCCGAAGCCGGGCGTCGTCGTCATAGCGGATAAGCGCACCTACAGGAGGCCTGTACGCCCCTAGAAAAGCCCGAAATTCCGGGATGGCCTCAACGTAACGGCCGGCTCGAAACAGAGCCCAAGCTCGGCCGTATCGAGCGGCCGTGCTGTAGGGGTGATCCCGAAACGCGCTCAGAAAGCGCCCCCAAAGCTCCGCGGCGCGTTCGGCTTGGCCCAACTGGAACTGGGCCTCGGCCGCCCAAAACAGGGCCTCTGGGGCCCAGGGGCCGGAGGGCGCCTCTTGATAAATGCGCTCGCACTCTTGCAGGGCCTGCCTATAGAAGCCTCCGCGCAGCAGCGTCCAGGCTTTTAGGAACCGGGCCCGGTGCCGCATTTCGAGGGGAACACCCCCTAGGGATGCGGCCACCTCGAGCACCTCGGCTGCGCGCGTGTACTCGCCCAACAACAGATGCGCCTGACCTAGCCACTCCAGGCCCTCCGAGAGCAGGGGGGAGTTGGGATGACGTTCCAAGAGGCGACGGAGGATCGGAATGGCCTCCGCGGGTCGGTTCTGGCGCAGCTCGAGGCGACCCCATTCCAGAAGAGCCCTATCCTGCCAAGAACCGCCTGAAAAGCGCTCAAGCAGGCTCCCATAGGCCCGGCGCGCCTCCTCTATGCGGCCGGCCCTCTCCCAGAAGGCCGCCGCATAGTAGGCGGCGGCCTCAGATAGAGAATCCAATCCCGAGGCAGCTAGTTCGGCAAAAGCGGCGGCCGCCTGCGCGTAGGCCCCCTGTTCGGCGTAGGCCCAGGCCATTTCGTATTGCGCCCGGCGCGCCTGGGGGCTTCTGGGGTGTTCTCGACGCAAGCGTTCAAAATACACCAGCGCCCGAGCCGGGTCGCGCATCTTCGCGTAAGCCGTCCCGATCCAAAACAGGGCCCGCGCCTGTAGATCAAAAGGCAGGCGATCTAGTCGCGGAACCAGATCCGCTACGAGCTCCTCTAGCCTTCCGGTGCGGGCCCGAAGCTCGGCCAGCCAGAGCACAAAATCCGGCCGCGTCGCCTGCTCCGGATAGGCCCGCTGAATCCGTTCCAGCACCTGCTGGGCCTCCTCCAGGCGTCCCTGCTCCAGATAGAGCTGCGCTAGCGTATACAGGGCGATCAAGGCGACCTCGGAGCGGGGATGGCGCCGGTAAACCTCCTGGTAGGCGGCCTCCGCCTCCTGCAACCGGCCCAGGCGCCTGTACGCTTCGGCGATCCAGAATTCGGCCTGCGCGCGCAGACCGGCTTCCCCGGCGCGAGCGCGCACCTGCTGCCAGTAAAGGAGGGCGAGCGCGTAGTTATCCGCCTTCAAGGCGGATTGACCTAGAAAGAGCAACGCCTCAAGGGCAAAGGGGTGATAAGGAAAGCGCTGTACGAAGCTCTCGTACAACTGTAGGGCCCGCTCTTGATAGCCCATACCCAGAGCGGCCTCGGCTTGATAATAGTAGGCCTCCGGCAGCAGCACATGATCGGGATAGAGGGCGATGAAGCGATCAAACTGACGCCAAGCGTCCCGATATTGACGCTCTACGAGTCGCTCATAGGCTTGACGAAAAAGCGCCTCGGGGTCCGCCTGCGCCCCGGACGCAGTGGACACACCCAGCAGCCCCAACAGGCCGATTGAAAATAAGGCGCGCATCGGAACCGGACGACGTAAACCGGCGATAAGCTAACACGACCCCTTTAGCCAAGGCAAGGAAAAAACGGACGTGGCGGGCTCAGCTTGGCCTCCAGGGGAGATAGGGCCTCCAGAGCGGCGCGCGCAGAGGGTTCGGTTTCGAAGATGGCCCAAAAGGCCGATCCACTGCCGGAGAGGGCTGCATAAAGGGCGCCCAGGGCATAGAGGCGATCCCGAAGCGCGCGCAACATCGGATGGCGATCCAGGACCGGCGCCTCAAAGTCGTTGACCAGCTCTCGCCGCCAACGAACCGGATCCAGATCCCGAAGCAGCCGCTCCAGATCAGGGCGCCCTTCAGAGCGGGGCCTGACCCATCGGTACGCCTCGGCCGTGGAGATGCGAATCCCCGGAAAGACGAGCACGGTCCAGAACGGCCAGTGGAAGCCCGGCCAGGGCTCCAGAAGCTCCCCCCGACCCCGCGCCCGGGCGGGGATGGCCTGAAGGAAAAACGGCACATCGGAGCCCAGCTGTGCGGCCCAGGTCTCAAGCTCCGATGGGGAGGCCTTAAGCCCCAGTTTGTTGAGGCCGCGCAGCACGGCCGCCGCGTCGCTAGAGCCGCCCCCCAGCCCGGCCCCGTAGGGTATGCGTTTGTCCAGGTGGATGCGCACGGGGGTCTGCCACCGGCCCGCGCGCTGCACCAGTCGCAGCGCGCGCACGCAGAGGTTCTCCTCCCCCAGGGGCAAATCGGGGTCCGTGCACGTGAAGGCGAAATCTGCTGCTGGCGCTTGCAGCAGCAAGCGGTCCTCCCAAGCTACGGGTAACAGCACCGTGTCGATCTCGTGATACCCGTCGGGTCTGCGGGCGAGCACATGTAGGCCCAGGTTGATCTTAGCCGGGGCGCTTTCTTCTATTTGGCCACGTGGCGACATACCTCCCGAAGGCCCCCGAGGCAAGCTGGCCGGGATCCGAGGCTCGGGGCCGACCGGTGCCGCATAAACGGCCCTAAACCCCGATGCCGATCTGACGCAGGTATACGAGCGTGGTTTCCAGCGTTTGGTGGTGCATGCGGCGATAGACGAGCTCTTTTAAGGATTCGATGATCTCGGCATCCGGCATCGTCTTACCCCGCTCGCGCAGCAGGTCCTCTAGCCACACGCGCACCGCCGTGTAGACCAGGCTATGGGGCGAGCGGCCCGGACCGGCCAATCCGGCGCGTTTGAGATGATCCTCTACGCGTTTGCGCAGGGCTCTTGTGTGAATAGGGCCGAAGCGGTTGCGGGGTCCCAGACCGGGTATCAACCCCCAGCCGGGCTCTAGGGGCTGGCGCGCCGACCAGGCCTGCAGGAATTCCTCTAGCAGGCGTATGCTTTGTGGGTGCAGTTCGGCCACGGCCGTTTTCTCTTGATACCCCTTGGGCTGCACCCGTAGCCACCACAGGTCCGCATGACGCTCCAGGTCCAGAATCCGCGCCCGCGAGATCTCGATCTCCGTTACGCCCGAGTAGGCCATAAGACCGACTAGCGCGCGGTCCCGCAGACCCATGAGGTCCGTCTTGGGGATGGCCTCCAGGAGCGCCTCCAGCTCTGTCAGCTCCAGATACCGACGCCGATGCTCACCGGGACGGCGGTTGCCGCGGATTCGCCGGGCGGGGTTTTCCGCCAGCAGGCCCACCTGAACCAGATATTGACAAAACCGCCTTAGGGCCGTCAGGTACGTGGAGACGGACACATCGGCCAGGTTTTTGGTCTGGACCAGATAGAGCCGGTAGCGCTCCACGTCCGTTTCGCGAAACCGGAAAGCCCCCTTTTGTCGGGCAAACCATTGCCGGAACGTGTTGAGCGCGCGCCGATAGGTACCCCGCGTCTCGGGGCTGGCTTCGGCCAGGTACTCGGACTCAAAGCGCTCCAGGTACAAGTCCAGTTCGCGGTTGGTGAAGTCCAGCATACGCGCCTAACGCACCAGGTGATAGCGAGTCTGCCGCGTGAGCACCCACGAAACTCGTCCATCGGGGCCAATGGCGGCGTCCTCCTCAAGCCCCACCCACAGCTCCTGATTGCCCCACTCGGGTATGGGGACGCGCACCGAAAGCTCGATCGAAAACCAGGTGTTGGGACGCACCTCCACATCGCCCCGACCCGGAATGGGCTCTTGCCGGTCCCAGAGCCCGATCAAGGGTCCGGCCCCGTGTCCATGGTCCCCGACCGGATGAGAATAGACGGACCCATTGATGCCCTCAGCGCGCATCTGCCGCAGGGCATTCAAAAGCACTTGGTTACCGGTTAGGCCAACTTTCAGGTTTTCCATAACGATGTCTTGAAGCCGGTTGGCGATCGCCAACGCCCGCTGAATGCCCGGGGGAGGTTCCTGCTCGCCTTCGCGCAGGACGTAGCCCATATGCTGCGTGTCCGTGGCCAGTCCCATGGCGCGGATGCCGAAGTCCACGTGCAGCACGTCTCCCCGTTGAATCGTGACCGGCCCCTGAGGCGTCAGCATCCGAGGATCGTCTCCGCCCATACGTTGCACCCGCACCGAGGGTTGAAACCACGTATCCAAGCCCCGGTCTGCCAGCTGCTGACGCAACCACCAGATTACGTCTTCCGTGGTCGTCAGGCCCGGTGTGATGACCTCCCGGGAGAAAGCCCGGCTGATGAGCGCATGCGCGATCTGCATAAGCCGCCGATACCAGTCTAGCATCCCAGGCACGCGTTCGGCAAGGTAGTCCAGCGCCAAGCGCTCCTCCCGCACCAGACGCGCCGTCCACTTAGGGCCCAGAGCCTGCACGAGCTGTTCATACTCGCCCACACTCAGCCCGTCGGAAAAGGCGTGCGTCTGCGAGATATTCACCGCGATGCGGCGCGGCTGGCGTTCCTCGATCAGCTTGCGCAATAACGCCCACTGGCTCTGACCCCATAGCTCCCGGTTTTCGACCTCGGGATCCCGATAGACTTGATATAACCCTCCCTGATCTCCTCCCCCCAAAGCCAGGCGCTCTAGGCCCTTCTCCGGACCCCGGTCGTAGAAAACGTAGATCGTGCGTCTTCGGGCAGCGAAGGTCGTCGGGGCCACCAGGGAGAAGAAAACCGGGTCCTCGTTGTACTCTCGACATATAACCAGCCACATGTCCACGTTGCGCTCTCGCATGAGCCGAGGCAGCACCTGCTCCAAGCGCGCCTTAAGCCACTGCATCCGAATTTCGTGCTGTACGCGTAGCGAGGGCAGGCTAAGCTCCTGCCCCTGCACGGGGGTGGTAAACAAAAAGGACAGCCCCAGCATCCCCATCCAGAATTTGGCTTTCGTCCCCATAAACGATGCCCTCCTGCTGTCATAGAACGATTCGCTTCCGTGAACTTGCGCATGGAGGGGTGCGTTTTGCAAATGCTGCGCTTGCGCTTGCGCCTTCTATCCCGTACTTTTTCCAGTGCTCTAGGCCCCTTCCGCGTTAGCAACGCAGGGGAATACCCGGCTTGCTTGACCCGCGGTCGCCCCAGGCGGACCCGGCTGGAACGGACCTGGAGCCGGTAAGCAGGTTCAAGGAGTTTTCATCATGGCGACCGGAACGGTCAAGTGGTTCAACCGGGAAAAGGGCTACGGCTTTATCAAGCCCGACGACCACTCTCAGGACGTGTTCGTGCACCGGACCCAGGTGCAGGGCCTGCGTTTTGGCGAGGGCCTCAAAGAGGGGGAACGCGTTAGTTTCGAGATCACCAAGGGCCCCAAAGGCTTGCAGGCGACCAACGTCGCACGGCTCTCCTCCTAAGCCGGAGGGCGAGCAAAAAGGTGCGCCTGCTCGTGGAAGCGCCGCTCGCCCAGAAGTCCTGTTATCTGCGCACCGGCCACGTTGCGCGCACAGGCTGTGCTTAGGTAAAAGCCTCTTCGTCGCCTCCCTGCACGAAGCGCTCCAGCGCAGAAGCGCACGGGAAGGAGATCTTGTTTATTCCTCGGCCTTTGGGTTTGCCGCTACGTCCTTGTGGCAGCATCCGAGCCGGGGGATGGCTTGGGTCTTTGACACGAAGAACTTTTCCTACTCCAGCAGCGAATCCAGAGGGCCCGGTGAAGGTATATTGGCCTAAAGCTCATGGGCCACGCGCTGGAGCATCCGCCGCTGGAAAACCCCGTATTGGGGCCTATTAGTCCGGATCTCCCCCCATAGGATGCGGGCGATCGTAACCGTAGGCACGGCCAGGAGCATCCCGATGATCCCCGCCACCTGAGCTGCAGCGAAGATCGCAAGCAGGACGACGACCGGGTGCAGATTGGCCGTACGCGAGTAGATCCACGGCTGCAGCACGGTGTTGTCAAAAAGCTGCACGGATACCAGCGAGCCCAGCACGGGCAGGGTGAGCGCTAGGTCGCCGGTTTGGGCCACCCCCACAGCCACCCCCACAAGATATCCAATAAGCGGGCCTAGGTAGGGGATCGTATTGGAGGCACCGGCTAAGATGCCGACGGCCAAGGCGTACTCTAGACCGATGAGGGAAAGGAGTATAGCGGCGAGCGTTGCCACGATAAGCGACTCCAGCAGCACCCCTCGCAGGTAACGACCCATCTGCTGGCGGATTTTATATAGCGTAGCGACGGTCATCTCGAAATATGCATTTGGCACCAGGCGCAACAGTTGCCGGTACAAGTAGGGCCCATCCTTAAGAAAGAAGAAGACCAAAAACGGTACCACAAGCAGGCCGGTGACGATGTTGGAGACGACCCCGATTGCGCTGCTGATGGCCTGTGCCACCGTCTGACGGTTAAAAAGCGTCCGAAACGCCTCCACGACGGGTTCGCTCAAAAAACCGGGCTCTAAGGGTAGACGAGCGCGGATGTACTCTTCAACGGTCTGCATCGTGCGCCGAATGGTATCCAAGGACAGGAGGTTGAGCAGATCCACGAACTGCACCACCACAGGCGGCACGATAGTAATCATCAGCAGCGCAAAGGCCCCCAGTAACCCCGCGAAAACCAGCCCCGCTGCGAGACCGCGGCGCATCCCCGAGGCCTGTATCCGGCTTACCAGAGGGTGCAGTAGATAAGCGATAAGGGCCGAGACCGCGGTGTATAGCAGCAGGGTCCAGTAGAGGTAGGCGAGCCCTAGGCCGATGCCGAGCAGAGCAGCCCCTTTAAGCACACCCCCCCATCGATCTGGGCCGCTTCCTGTGAGCGCAGCCATGCTCACTCCCGGTGGGCTTCGAGCTTGCGCAGCACGGCTTCAATGATCTCCCCGGGAAACCCGCGACGAGCCAGAAGCTGAGCTATACGCCTGCGGCGCACACGGGGCTCCAACCGTGCGTCCCAGCGTTTGCGGGCCAGCGCGAGGGCCGCCTCCAGGGTCTGGACCGGATCCGAGGCTTCGCACACCACGGCGCGCACCAGCTCAGGGTTCACCCCTTTTCGACGGAGCTCATAGGCCAGCGCCTTTGGGCCCCTTCGGGTGGCGCGTTGGCTCACCCATTGTCGTGCGAAAGCCAAATCATCCACGTACCCCCACGCCCGCAGACGCTCTATGACGCGCTCTACGACGCTCTCCGAAAAACTGCGCCGCAGAAGCCAGCGCCGCAGCTCGGCTTCACTCCGAGCGCGAAAGCCAAGAAGCCGCAGGGCCCGCTGCAGGGCTTGATGTTCGGCTTCCGCTTGCTGCAGCCGCTCCCACTGGGCTGCGGACACGCGGTCGCCCACCTTGAGGGCCGAGGCAGCCCATATGGCCTCCTCAAAGACCCCAACAAGACGCCCGTCTACGTATATCCGCACCCGGCCCGGCCTGCTATGGGGTTGCACGCCGGTGATGCATCCCAAAATCGGCTCCACTATGATTCGGGCTCCACCGAGGCCCAGCCAGCGCGCGCGGAGCTGGGCTGCCGCTGTTGATCCAGAAGCGCCTGTTTGACCGCGGCCAAGATCCTCTCGTAGGCTTCGCGGTTTTCTTGCAGATACGCCCGCACGGCCTGCACCCCTTGGCCTAATTTGACGTCTCCCCACGCATACCAGGAGCCGCTTTTTTGGATCACGTTGTAGGCTACGGCCAAATCGATGAGCTCGTGATAGTGCGCAATCCCCTCGCCGAAGATGATGTCAAACTCAGCCTGCCGAAAAGGCGGGGCGACCTTGTTTTTGACTACCTTGACCCGAACGCGGCTTCCGATCTCCTCGTTGCCGCTTTTTACGCTACCAATGCGCCGGATGTCCAGCCTGACCGAAGCGTAAAACCGCAGGGCGCGCCCTCCCGGCGTCGTCTCCGGGTTGCCGAACATGACCCCGATCTTCTCCCGCAACTGGTTGATGAAGATGGCCACGCACCGGGTGCGGCTGATCACCCCGGTGAGCTTGCGCAGCGCCTGGCTCATCAGGCGCGCTTGCAGGCCGACGTGGCTGTCGCCCATCTCCCCTTCGATCTCGGCCTTGGGCACGAGGGCCGCCACGGAATCGACCACCAGTACATCGATAGCGCCACTGCGCACAAGAGCGTCGGCGATCTCCAGCGCCTGCTCACCCGTGTCTGGCTGCGAGACAAGGAGGTTCTCCGTGTCCACGCCCAACTGACGGGCGTAGCGCACATCGAAGGCGTGTTCGGCGTCGATGAGCGCGGCGATACCGCCTTGTTTTTGCGCCTCGGCGATGGCGTGCAAGGCCAGCGTGGTTTTCCCGCTTGACTCCGGACCGAAGATCTCCACGATCCGACCGCGGGGCAGCCCCCCTACACCCAAGGCGGCATCCAGCCCCAATGAGCCGGTCGAGATCGCCTCAACCGACTCCGCCGGGCGGTCCCCCAGGCGCATGATCGTGCCCTTGCCGTATTGCTTTTCGATTTGCCCGATGGCCATCTGCAGGGCCCTTAGGCGCTGCTCATCGGGCCGCGTGCGTGCTTCCATGTGATCCATACTCCCCTGTTGCGTTAACGGCGCCGACCTTCGGGGCGCATTTAGCGCTCCGAGAAACCCTCGTAGTCGTAGATCTCCGCGATATCGAGATCGCGCCAGGAGCGCCCCTCAATGTAAAGGGGTACCTCATAAGCCTCGGCATACTGGAAGACGAGCTCCCCGATCTCGGGAAACCGGTCGAAGTCGGCCGGAATCTCAATATCCCGCCCCCGACTGTTGCGGATCCGAATACCTCCCCGGTCGAAATCCACCCGTTCGGCGTACAACCATTCGATGCGGGTTTTGCGACGGGCATAGTCATAGCCGACCACGGCCTCCGGGGAGATCTGCACACACCAGACCACACGCTGCATGCGCACCAGCAGGGCGCTTACGAGCGCGAGCACAGCGAGCCAGCTTCCGCCGAAAAGCAGCACGAGCACAAGCAGGCCATCTATGACCAGCCAACTGCCCAGCCCCAACACGATCGCCATCCCCGTGGCCGCAGACAACCCCCACAGCAGCAAGTGCACCCGCTGACGGATTCGGTACTGCACGCGCTCGTTTTCAAAGACTCTCCACGTCTCCGAACCCATAGGACACTATAACCCGTTGCGTGGCTAAAGATTCCAGCAAACGGTCGAATTCTTGCGCCCGTTCAGACCAATCGAAACCCCCAAGCGCCTCCTGCAGGGTGGCCTTCGGCAGCGGGCGCTCTTCGCCCCGCAGGAGCGCACGCAGGATTTCAAAGGCTTCTTCCTCGCTTTCATAAAGCGCTGGGGCGTGCAGCAGAGGTCGATGCAGCCGCTCTGGCAAGATCTCCGGATACGTTAGCCGATTGGGTAAGACGGGATGGGCACCGCAATAGACGGCCTCCCAGATAGCCGTGCCGAAAAACTCGTGTCGAGCTGTGGAGAGCACCACATCGGCTCGGTGCAACAGACGCGAATACTCGGCGAAATCCTCCACATAGCCGTAGTGCAGGATGCGATCCCCGTAGCGGCGCCAGACGATCTCAAAGCCCTCAGGTCGGTGCTCAAAGTGTTGTCCGGACAGAATAAGCCGGAATTTGAGCCCTGCCTCAAAGAGTCGATTGATAATCCGCCAGAAAGCCTCCGGGTTTTTGTCGTATCCCCAGCGTTGGTTCCATAGGATCACCGGGGCATCGTTGCGATGCCGAAGGTCTGGAAAAGCGTCATGTCGGCGCAGGACCATCCCCGGGTAGACCACGCGGCTTTTACGAGCGATCTCGGGCAGCTCTCCCAGGTGATTGGAATCCGGAAACCGGCCCAGGAGTTCCGGCAGGGCGGCTATGAATTCGCGCAGATGATATTGGCTGTTGAACCAAACCGCATCGGCCACGAGCACACTGCTATAAACGATGTAGGCCAACTCCAGCTTGCGCTCCTGGCCCGGCTCCAAAGGAACGGTGAGGGGGTTTTTGCGCATGTACAGCGCAACCGGCAGCGAGCCCCAGCGATCCCGGATTAGGGCTAGCCAGAGGGGCAAGTTGAGCATATCCGTAGCAAACACCACATCAAAGGGCCCCTCTAGCCCTTGCGCTTTTCGCGCCAGGGTCACCGCCCCTCCCTGTAGGCGCCATTCCGGAAAACGATCCGATAAGCTCAGCACGGCCCACTCATGTCGGCTATGGGCTATAAGGCCTTCCAGGAAAGCCCGATACGAGCCCCCGTGATACGGATCAAGCGCCAACACACGCATAGGCTGCTACTGCGAAACCAGGTTCATAAAGGTACGTCCCGTCGCCCCGTTGGACAAGCCGCAAACCTTGAGATTGCCTTCAGCGTTCGGGTTTCGTAAATATCGCTCGTCCTTTTGGGGATGAAACCTGCTATGAAAAGCTTTCCGCTTGATCGTCGCCAATTTATGGGCTATTTCAGCCTCTTGGGGCTTTCGGGCACGCTTTTTCCCGGCCTGTTGTGGGCGCAAACCCAAGGGCGTGGCCCCATAACCAAGCTTCACCTTGAGGCCGCTGCCGAACTGGCCGGGCTTTCCTTTACCGAGGAAGAGCGCGCGCTCATGCTCGAAGACCTGCAGAACCTGCAGCAAGCCTATGAGCGCCTGCGGCAAGTACGGCTCGAAAACGCCACGCCCCCTGCGCTGGTCTTCAACCCCCTGCCCCGCGGCTTTCGGGTGCCCCGTCCAACGGGTCCGCCTAACCGTCGTCCCCGGCCCCGCCCCGTGGCGCCGGTGGAGGTGCCCTCGGACTTGGAAAACCTGGCCTTTCTGACGATCGCCCAATGGGCCTCCCTGCTGCGGAGCCAACGCGTAAGCAGCGAGGCCCTCACGCGCATGTATCTGGAGCGGCTCAAACGTTATGACCCCGTGTTGCAATGCGTGGTTACACTGACCGAGGAGCTGGCCCTAGAGCAGGCCCGACAGGCCGACCGGGAAATCCGCTCCGGCCAATATCGAGGCCCCCTGCACGGGATCCCCTGGGGCGCCAAGGATCTGCTGGCCACAAAAGGCATCCCCACCACTTGGGGCACAGGCCTTTATCGAGATCAGATCCTCGATTACGACGCCACGGTAGTCGAGCGGCTGCACCAAGCCGGGGCCGTTCTCGTGGCCAAGCTTACGCTTGGGGAGCTAGCCTGGGGTGACGTCTGGTTCGGAGGCACGACGCGCAACCCCTGGAACCCCGAGCAGGGCTCTAGCGGCTCCTCCGCCGGCTCGGCCGCGGCCGTAGCAGCAGGGCTTTTGGTTTTCTCCGTAGGCAGCGAAACGCTGGGCTCGATCGTGTCCCCCTCTAGCCGCTGCGGCGCCACGGGCCTGCGCCCCACTTTCGGGCGCGTTAGCCGCTATGGGGCCATGGCCCTGTCCTGGTCCATGGACAAACTCGGCCCCATCTGCCGCTCGGTCGAAGATTGCGCCCTCGTGCTGGCGGCTATTCAAGGCCCGGACGGTCGAGACCCTTCGGTTGTGGAGGCGGCCTTCGATTGGGACCGGCGGCCTGATTACCGCAGGCTTCGCGTAGGATACCTGGCCCAAGCCTTCGAGGCGGACTATCCGAACAAACGCTTCGACGAGGAGACGCTGCGCGTGTTACGCCAGGACTTGGGCTTAGAGCTCGTTCCGGTTTCCTGGCCCGATCTGCCGGTGCAGGCCCTCCGGTTTATCCTGGACGTGGAGGCGGCCGCGGCCTTTGACGAGATCACCCGAGACGGGCGCATCCGGCAGATGAGGCGTCAGGGCCGAAACACCTGGCCCAACACGTTCCGGTATGCCCGCCTGATCCCGGCCGTGGAATACGTGCAGGCCAATCGGCTGCGTACGCGCTTAATCGAAGAGACCGCCCGAGTCTTCGAGGAGCTGGACGTGGTGGTCTCGCCCAGCTTCGGGGGCGGCACGCTGCTGCTCACCAACCTTACGGGCCACCCCTGCGTGGTGTTGCCCAACGGGTTCCGCGAAGACGGCACCCCCACCTCGATCACGTTTATCGGGAAGCTCTTCGGTGAAGTCGAGCTCCTCAGCTTGGCCATGGCCTACCAGGACGCCACGGACTTCCATCGGCGGCACCCGCCGCGCTTTATGGCCCAGGCCCGGTGAGGGGCGCATGATCTGGGTTCGCCGGCTCGGACACCTGGGCTTTCTTGCGCTGCTGCTATGGGGCTTCGTGGCCCGATTCGGCTACACCTACGGCTGGGCGGACCAGGACGAATGGCTGCCCGTTGTGCTGCATCGCCTGGATCCGGCTCTGCTTAAGAGCGATTGGTTCGTCGGGCTATACGCGGAGGCTTGCGGGGTTCGGGAGCTCATCATTCGGCTTTTCGCCTCTCTGGGCCGCTGGATGCCGCTTCCCATAGCGGTGGCCCTGCTGTATGGGCTCGTTTTCCTGTGGCTTGCCGATGCGCTGTGGCGGTGGCTGCGCGCGCTCTGGGGCTCCGCTGCCGTGGCTTATATCGGGACGGCGCTCACCTTCTGGGGTGCGCTCACCTTCACGCTGGGGGGCAACCGGCTCGCCTATTCGATGCTCGTGCCCGAGATGCCAGCCGTGGCGCTGGCCCTCACAGGGCTGGCGCTCTTTACGCAAGGCCGTTGGCCTTGGGCCGCCCCTCTGATCGGACTAGCCAGCTGGTGGCAACCCCTCGTGGGGCTGCAGGTGGGGGCGGTGCTCACCTTGAGCTTGCTTACGGGTGGCCCGCTAGATCGCGCACGACGGCTGCTTCAGGGGCTCATCTTCGGTCTATGCGTGCTCGCCGCCGCCGCGCCGGTCCTGTGGCCTCTTTGGCGCACCCAGCAGGCTTGGCGCGCGCCGGGGCTTGAGGCGGACCTGTTCTACATCCTCGCGGTCTTTCGCAACCCCCACCACTACTTGGCCTCGGCTTTTCCCCCCGCGCAATGGGCTAAGTTCGGCCTGCTGCTTTTGGGGGCCGCCCTGGCGCGCGCCTTTGGAGCGCGGCCGGCTCGAGAGCACATAATCGGACGCTTTCTGGGCTGGTCCGGATGCCTCTGGATCGCATCCTGGATCGCGGTCGACGGGCTAAAATGGCTGCCCATGGCCCGCATGCAGTGGTTTAAGCTCTCGCTTTTCGTCCCCCCATTGCTCGTGGCCTACGCGGCGCACGGGCTCTGGCGCGCGCTTCCCGGGCCGTTTTACCGTCTACGGGCTTGGCCAGGATGGGCGATCGCGACCTTCGCAGCCGGACTGACCGCATGGACGTGGACGCTCGCAAACCAGAATAGCCCCTTCTGGCGGGCCCGCCTGGCCATTGCCGGACCGCCGGATGCGGCCTTCGAGGCCCTGTGCGCCTGGGCGCGAACGCAGACGGAAAGAGAGGCGATCTTCGCCGTGCCGCCTTTTGAGAGCCGGTGGCGCACGATGGCGCAACGGGCTACGGTGGTGAACTTCCCCGCTTTCCCGTACCTGGATCGCGCTATGCTGGAGTGGTATGCGCGTCTACAGGCCCTTACACGCATTGGCCGGCCCCGACGCGGAGGATATGCGTTAGAGCCCCTTATGAACCGCGGCTATCATGAGCTCAACGAGACGGACTGGCGCAAGCTTTCCGACCGTTATGGGGTCCGATACGTCGTGCGCCAGCGCGCTCAAGAAGGGCGCCCGCTTGAGCTGCCTATAGCGTATGCGAATAGCGCATGGGTGGTATATCGCATCCCGGAACCGTCGCCTCTGGAGGGGCCTCGCGGATATTTAGGGCTATGGCAGAGGAACCCAGTACCGCACATCACCGTCCTCGGCCCCGGAGAAGAGCCCTCCCCCCTCTGGATCGGGCATGAGCACGGTAATGGCGCCGTTATGACCCTTAAGCTCCGTGTATAGCTGCCTATCCCCCCAGTTCCAAACGCGGATCTGGCCTTTTTCGCTGCCCGTATAGAGGGTCCGCCCCCAGACACAGAGGGCCGTGATCGCCCCCTCGGGATGCGCCACAACGGGGGCACTGACCCGGCGGGAGGCTATATTCCACACTCGCCAAGCTCCTCGTTGGTCAGCTGTCAGGAGATGGTCGGGTCTAGAGAGGGGAACGAGAAACCGAATCGGATGCTCCTGGGCCCCTATCGGATGCGGGGATGACGAATCGAGCGCAAGCTGCCACAGGGATCCATTGCCAAAAGCTACGTACAGCAGCGCAGCCTCCGGATGCCAGGCCAACGCGTATACCGGTTCGCCCCTAAACGCCTCCAACAGCGGACGACCCGTAAGGGGATTGAGCACAACCAGACCCCCCTCACGCCTGCCTACAGCCAGATATCGGCCTTCCGGGGACCAGACTAGACACGAAGGATCTGCCTCCAGGGAGAAAACACCCACTCGGCGATGCTCTCGGCTATCCCAAATCTGCACTTCCTGCTCAAGCACGATGGCCAGGAGCGTACCCCCCTGATGGGGCACAAGCCGCAAGATGGGGCGCTCGCTATGCCAAAGGCTCCTCTCCCAGAGTCCTTCGGGGTAGCGCCATCGCTCGATCCCATAGGGCCCGGCAATCCAGATGCGCCTTGCTCCGGGCTCCCAGGCAAGGCCGCGCACACTAGGTAGACCCCCTCCTAGAAGCTGAGCAGTTTGACGGAAATGATCCCAGTAAAGCAGGTCCCCCCGTTCATCGCTCGATAGCAGCCCTTCTTGCGGCTTAGGCGACCATCGCACCCGGCAGGGGGTAGCCGTATGACCGGATAACTGCCGCAGCAGCCGCCCCTGCGGAACGTTCCAAAGGTATAATCGCCCATCCTCGCCTGCGGCCGCAAGCAGCTGGCCGTCGGGAGAGAGATCTAAACTGACAAGGCCATTTCGATGGACGGTGAGGCTCTGCTTCTGCACGCCGTGGAGCCAGTCCCAGATGAGCACCCGACCGTCTAAGCCGGCTGAGGCGATGCAGGCTCCCCCATCGAGCCAGGCCATATCCAAGATGTTTCGGTCGTGAGCACGAATAATACGCACACAGCGGCCAGAGGAAACCTCCCAGATCCGCACCTCCCCGCGCACCCACTGGCGCGCCAGATCGGCGTGCCAAGAGCTCGAGGCCAGATATCGACCATCCGGGGAGAAGCGCACAACTCCGACCACGTGCCCGTGTCCCGCAAGCAGGCGAAGCGGCTCCAGATGCTCCCGATTCCATATACCGACCCGTCCATCTCCTCCTCCCGTAGCGAGCCAACGCCCATCGGGGGAGCAGTCTAGGGCCGTTATCGAGTACCGATGAGCGAGTACCACCTCGACACACGTCCCGTCAGCAAGACGCCAGCGGCGCAGCTCCCCGCAAAACTCGCTTTCGGATTCTGCGCTCTGATGAAGACCCCCGGTGAGCAGGTGTTCTCCATCGGGCTCCCAGGTTAGGCTGAGAACGGGTCCAGATGGGTTGCGTAAAACGGCTCGACAGCCAAGCGGATCCAGATCCCAGAGCCGCACTGTGCCATCGGCACCGGCTGTGGCCCAACGTCCGCCCCGGGGATGCCAGGCCAGCGCCTCTATGGCGGCTACATGTTGCCCCCAGATGCTCCTCGTACCCAGCTTCGCGGGTCCATCCGACCCAGCGGCGGGGGAAGTTCCCCACAACATAGCCCTTAGGGGGACGTTTCGGACCCAGAGGGAGACCCGGGGGGGACGCGCCCTGGGGTTCGGCTCTAGGCCGGCGCGTAAAACAGAACGCCAGGGGGAATCGGAGAAGGCCTCCTCCAGCTCGGCGATCTCCGGACGCGCCCGCTTCTTTAGCCAGCGAAAGCCCAGCAGGGCCACTGCGCCCACAAGGGCCAGTCCGTAGACGTCGGCTGCGGGGCTCAGCTCACGACCCGTAAGCAGCTCAGGCGGGGTAAAGAAATCGGCGGAGAGTGCATTTAGGTAGAGCTCGATCATCCGGCGTGCTCCGGCATATCCCAGAAGCACGGCGCGCCGATCCGGTCCAATGTGCACTTGTTCTGGCCGCAGATCCAGATGCAACCAACCGAGCTCATGCAGGCTCTCCAGTCCCTCGGCTATTTGCAACAACCAGGAGACTACGAGCGCCTCCTCTAGTCCGCCTCCTAGGGGATGCTCACGCAACAAGGTCCATAGGCTTGCCCCCTCTGGGGGAGGCTCGAGGACCTGATAGACGGTGCCCCGTTCTTCAAACCAATCGATAAGCAGCTGCAAGCTCGGGTGACGCGCTTGCAGCAAGAGCTCCGCTTCCCGGCGAAATCGATCGTATGCCTTAAACCACAGCTCTTCGCGCTCTGGGCGCACCTGGACTTCCGCACCGGGACCCCGACCGAGCACACAAGCGGACAGCAAGAGCTCCCGTATCCACACGCGACGGCCGCTGGGCAGGTGCTCGGCCTCGTAGCACAGGTTTACCGCATCCCCGCCTTTGGCGGCCTCTATCCGGTAGACACCCCCTTTGAGCTGCGCGCCGGCCGGCAAGGCCTCAGGCGCAGAACACCTCGCCCCACAATAGGGACAGCTAAGGGGCGCGTTACCCTCCAGGATAGCCTGGCAACGCCAACACCTCATCCCCAACCCCGCTCAGGCGGCGGCGTAAGCTCTACGATGCGCTCTTGGGGATCTTCACCATAGCGCAGGCGCACACGCCAAGCGGCCTCTGGCAGGAGCGGCTCCATCCGATCGGCCCATTCAATCAGACAGACCCCCTCCCCATACAGGTAGTCCTCATAGCCCAGCTCGTAGAGCTCCTCTAGACTTGCGAGCCGATACAGGTCCAGATGATACACCGGAAGGCTCTCTCCCTGGTAAGCGTGCACCAAGGTGAACGTGGGGCTCGTGACGGGCTCCCGTACCCCCAGTTGCGCGCACACCCCTTGGACGAAGCACGTCTTGCCCGCACCCAGCTCGCCGTACAGGGCCACAACGTCACCGGGACGCAACCGCAGAGCCAGCTCCCGGCCTAGACGGCGGCTCTCCTCTGGGCTGTATGTGTGCAGGATGAGCACTTACCGCTCCTCCAGCGAGGTCATTAAGCTCATGGCCGCTTGACGAGCCAGTCGGTCGACGCGCTCGTTCATGGGGTCCCCGGCGTGCCCGGGCACTTTGATCCAGACGACCTCATGCGACCGCATGGCCTCCAGAAGCGCCTGCCACAGATCCTGGTTTTTGACGGGTTTGCCGTCTTGGGTGCGCCAGTTCCGCGCACGCCATCGATCGAGCCAGCCGGCGGAAAAAGCCTGGTGTAGATAAGCGCTATCCGTGTGCAGCCGAACCCGACAGGGTTCCTTAAGGGCGCGCAGCGCCTCAACGGCGGCCCGCAGCTCCATGCGGTTATTGGTGGTCTCGGCTTCGGCCCCGACTAGTTCGCGCTCGTGCTCCCCGTAACGCAGCAGGGCCGCCCATCCGCCGGGTCCTGGATTGCCCAGGCAGGCCCCGTCGGTGTACACGTCTACGGTTTTACGAGGCGTTCCCACGATTATCAAAATACAGCCCCTGAGGGCTCGGTTCAAAAAAGCACGGCGCCGCTCTCCACGGCGCCGTCGGGACCAAGGGGCTTCGGGGTGTATGGAGGAGGAGAAGGGTTTCGCTACAATTCGACGTCCGGGCTATAAGCCCGGTCAACCCGGAACAATAACCACAGACTTGCGATCGTAATGCTTACCACTAACAGCGCGCTCATCTTCTCGCCTCCAGCAGCAGGTACTAGAGAAAACCGTACCACCTTCCTCCCCTTGGCAAACGAGCCAAAATCCGAATCGCAATCGGAAGAAACGAACCCGGATGGGGGTAAAAACTACCCACCAGGGATCCTCGTTGACTGCTCGGGGCTAGCGCGGTATATTCAACTGGGACAGCCCCTGTCCACCGCGTTTTCCCCATAACCCACTACATAGATAGCCAGCGCACGGAGGTTGATTATGAGCACAGAACCCAACGTCCAGGCCAAACCGGAACTCAAATTCGGCCTGGAGGGCGTGATCGCCCTGGAAAGCCATCTGTGTATGATCGACGGGCAGCAGGGGATTCTGCTCTACCGGGGCTATGACATCGACACACTAGCCAAACGCTCTACGTTCGAGGAGACGGCTTATCTTCTTTGGTACGGTCGCCTGCCCAAGACAGAGGAGCTGGAGGAGCTTACGCGCCAACTGCAAGCCAACCGACAGCTCCCCGAAGCGGTGTTGGACTTCATCCGCCAAGCTCCTCCGAAAGCCGAACCCATGGACGTGCTGCGCACGGCCATCTCCCTGCTAGCCTTATATGACCCCGATGTGGAGGACTTCTCCCCCGAAGCGAGTTTGCGCAAGGCGATCCGGCTCACGGCTCAGACCCCTACCATCATCGCCGCCTTCCACCGGTCCCGTCAAGGCCTGGAGATCATCCCTCCACTTCCTAAAGGCAGCACGGCGCACAATTTCCTCTATATGCTCAATGGCGCCGCACCCGATCCCGACCGGGAGCATATTTTCGACGTCTGTCTCATCCTACATGCTGAACACGGCCTTAACGCCTCTACCTTTACGGCACGCGTGATCGCCTCCACGCAGGCCGATATGCACGCCGCCGTCACGGGAGCCATAGGCGCCTTAAAGGGTCCCTTACACGGCGGGGCCAATACCGGGGTCATGGAGATGCTTCTGGAGTTGAACCAAAGCGGCGCTGACATCGAAACCTGGATCAAGGATAAGCTTGCACGCAAAGAACGCATCATGGGCTTTGGGCATCGGGTTTATAAGACCGTCGATCCGCGGGCCATCGAACTGCGAGCGCTCGTAGCTCATCTCGCCGAGACCAACCCCGAAGCGGGGAAATGGCTGCAAATGGCCCAGCGCATCCAAGAGGTTATGAAGCGAGAGAAAGGTCTGGACCCGAATGTCGACTTCTACTCTGCCCCCGTGTACTACACGCTGGGCATTCCCTTGGATCTGTTTACGACCATCTTCGCCATGGCTCGGATGGTAGGCTGGACCGCCCACCTCATGGAGCAGTACGCCAACAACCGGCTCATTCGGCCTCGGGCGGCCTACGTGGGCCCCATGAACCTGGAATACGTGCCGATTGCTGAGCGCTAGGGGCGGGAGCTCTCCCCCGCAGAGGCCCTGTTCTTTGGGCAAGAATAGGGCCTCTGCGCTTTTCCGGCGTGGAAAGAAAGCGACCCTTCTCCGGGAGCATCGTATGGGAGCTGGGCTAGCTCTTCTGCTTGCGCTAACGGCGGATTCGATCTCCTGGACAGCGTACCGTTTCTTGAGCCCGGAGATCCAAGAGAGCTCCGGTATAGTACGCAGCCGTCGTTATGCAAACGTCTACTGGACGCATAACGATTCCGGCGATAGCCCCCGTTTGTTCGCTGTGGATTCCACAGGCCGTCTTATCCGCACCGTGCGCGTAACGGAGGCCCAGCATGTAGACTGGGAGGACATCGCCGTAGATGAGTCCGGGCTGCTCTATATCGCCGATATCGGCAACAACGGAAGCAGACGACGTGATCTGGGCCTTTACGTGGTGCCCGAGCCCGATCCGTGGGAGGACAGCGTAGCCACGGCTGTGCGCTTTATCCCCCTGCGATACCCGGATCAGCAGACGTTTCCGGCCGTTCCCTCCAATTTCGACGCCGAAGCGCTCTGGATTTGGCGCGACCAGGCCTACGTGCTCACCAAACGTTGGGGGGATGGGCGGACCGTTTTGTACCGGAGCACCTCGCTGCGACAAGATCCCGTAGCCTGGGAGCGGCTTGACTCGCTGGACATACAGGGCCTGGTGACGGCCGCGGACGTTTCCCCAGACGGACGTCGTCTTGCCGTGCTCACGTATACGGCGATATGGTTGTTTGAGTCCCGGGATCCTGACGTACCATTTCTGCGGCGCCCCGCACGGCGAGTTCCGATCGCTTTTGGCCAGGCCGAAGCTATCTGTTTTGATGGCTCGGTGCTTGTGCTCAGCAACGAAGCGGGGCAAATCCGGCGACTACGCCTTCTGCCTTGATCTCACCAGGGCCCCGAGGGACTGCGCAGAGCCGTTGCGATGCGGTCCTTAAGGTCGTTGGCCATCGCCCGAATCTGCGACAGGGCCTGCGGGGAGGGGACGGCAGAGACCCACTGCGGGCCGCGACGGACCTGATATTGGACCTCAAGGGTGAGCACCTGCAGCTCGGCGGCCGTAGAGCCCTTGCCCCGCGGGCGGCCGCGCACGATAAGGCGAGTACGCACCTCATCGGCTTCCGGCTCATCAGCCACCGGAAGCCGGCTCTTCCAGAGCGTCTCCAGGTAGAGATCGTCCATGGACTGGTCAAAGCGGTAAATCTGGTACTGAAAACGCTCCGTAATCCATCGCACAAGATCGTTCTGCACAAGCAACTTATCGGCCACTCCCAAGTCGTAGCGCAATGTGCCGGGCTCATCGGCAAGACCCCCGCTGGCTGCGCAGCCCACGACAAAAAGGCCTATACCCAAGAGCCAGCTCTGTGCTCGGCGCATACCCTTTCCTCCGAACGGATGAGCGTCTCCGAAGGCGAAATAAAGGGTTGCGGCTCCGAAACGCAATAGGGGCGGACTCCGGGGGGAATCCGCCCCTCTATGCGGTCTCACAGTGATGCCGGGACGGTTACTCGAAAGCCACCTGTCCTGTAAGGGGCTTGGGCGTGAAGGGCACGTTGGCCTGCACACGCGGGGCCACATCGCCGATATTGCCCCCGTGCGTGTAGACCTCGAGCCTGAGCGTCTCCAGCTCGTTAGCGGGAACGGGCAGATGCAGGGGTGTACCGGATACAAGCTCACCCCAGCCGCGCCGCGTAAAGTAGGCCAGCCCGGAGGTTACGTTGAAGTTCTCAAAGAGCCACTCCCGCTTGAGCTTGGCCCACAGGGTCTGATCCCGCACCCGAGCTGGGTTCTGCGCGTTTCCGTCTGAGGGCGAGCCCCGCCCATCGGCCGCGGAGGCGGGAGGCAGGCCGCCGTTGGCCACACGTGTTTCGTTGATGATCGCGGCCACTTCGTTAAGATCCCCACCGGTGCGGAGCAAAGCCTCAGCCCGCAGCAGCCGCATCTCGCGCACGGTCACGAAAGGCATGGGCCCCGTTGCGCCGCCCGTCCGGAAGTAGCGGTAGCGGCTGTGGAAGTAACGGGAGAAGTGATAAGTGCCCCGTTCAGCTCGAAACGACGAGGAGCCCGCCAGAGTGAAGTAAATGGCCCCCCCCGTGGCGTTGAGCACCGTGCCTATGCGACGGTCATCCGGGTCCATGACGAATTCCGTCCGGTTCAGCAGCGGCGTGTTGAGCCAGTCGATGTACCGATTGGAGCGATCCGCCAGCCCGATCGTCTTATAATCGGCCCGCGTCCACGTGGGGTCCTGACCTAGGTATATGTACCCAGCCCACCACAGGTTGCCGTCGCCCTGGGCAAAGTAGTCCCGCGTCACGGCTCGGGAGATCCACTGCAGGATCTGGTTCCAGTTGACTTGCGCCCGCTCCTGCGGCGAACGCGCCACCGCGGCCTCATAACGGGCCAAAAACGCATAACACAAAGCCGCCAGATCCCGATTCGTC